>DUIB01000061.1:0-11706 GCA_013330595.1 Candidatus Woesearchaeota archaeon
TCGGAGGAGGGTTTCTGGAGAGCCCACACAGCAAAATATTTATATAGCCTGCTTCATATTCAACCCTTGTTAGTTGGAAAAATGCCTTATCCTGAACTTAAAGCCCGAGCCCTGAACAGATTAAATATAGCTGACCATCTTTTAAGCACAACATACACTATTGTCAAGGATCCAAAGCTCTTGGTTTCAGTTATTGAAAACTTGCTTCAAGCTCTGCAGCATGCTATTGATGCAATAATTGATTTTGAGCAGAGCTTTCATGACATTAAGCATGATCAAAAGCTTGATATATTCAGGCGCAAAATCATAACAAAATACAGTTTTGATCCAAAAATCCTCGATTTCCTATCAGAACTAAAGGAAATCATTGAAAGCCATAAGAAATCAGGTGTTGAATTCACAAAAAAAGAGAAATTTATAATATCTGACAATAACTACAATCTCAAGACTCTGACTTTAGAGGATGCAAAATCAAAATATGTAAAAACAAAGCATTATATTACAGAAATCTTAAAGATAATCTCAAAATATGATTAAGGTGATAAGATGAATGAGGCAATAGAGAATGCTGTAGAAGAATTAAAAAGAGTTGATCATAGTATTTTTGTGAGCTTAAAATACACAAGGACAGTTGATATCCTTATCAATATTCTGGTAAGGATGGTTGACTGCTATGAATTCTTGTTTTATGCATTGCTCAAATATGCAGAACAGCATAAACTTATTTCAAGTATTCCATCAACTCCAAAAGAGAAAGTCACTCTCTTGAAAGATGTATTTAAAGAGCAGGAAGTCCATGATAATGTAGACCTTTATCTATTGCTTAAGGCCATGCTTAAGGCAAATTTTTCAAGAGAAAATGAATACAGAAGACATGTTGCAATGAGGGCAATAATCGCTGGCAGAGAAGAAATAATCAACATAAACATCATTTCAAGATACTATGAATTCCTAACAAGCTTTTTCCATTTGGTAGATAACATAAGAAAAGAGACCTATGTCCTAGGATCAGGTATTTTAGTCGGACAAACAGCAGAAGGAACTACGGATGAGGAAAATCCCAATAATCCTTATTGGGTTGAGGTCAAGCAGATGAAAGAAGATGCTGATGCAGAGATAGCAAGAGATAAAGAGATAAGGGAGAGGATCAGGTTAGATAAAGCAAATAAGGAAATCCAGAAACAGAAAGATTTCAAGAAGTATATCGAGAAAAAAGTCAAGAGAATCACAAAAAGAAAACCAAAGATCAAACCAAAAAGAGTCATCCCAAAAGATAAATTAAGATTAATGCAGCTAAAGAAGAAATCTAAGAAAAAATCCAAGAAGAAATAGCAATTATGGCATTATCTAATACTGTAAAATCAGGACTTACAATGTCTAGAATAATATCTATCATTTCATTAATGCCTAATACGGGCAAAACAACAATTGCACTAAATCTTGGATTAGCATTGCATAGGATGAAAAAAAATGTAATTGTTCTTGATGCAGATTTTTCCAAAATAAACATGATTGAGCATATTGATTTTAATCAGCCAGTCAATCTTGAAGAGGTATTTCAAGGAAGAGCGCATTTGTTTGATACAATATTCAGGCATTCATCAGGATTAAGGATCATTCCATCAATGACAAAGCATGATTATGACAAGCTACAATTTCATCTGCCGGAGCTTTTTTCTGGTTATGAATATGTAATTATTGACACTCCAAAGGATCATGAAAGTCTAAAAAAAATAATGAATAATATTGATGAGGCATTAATCGTTCATAGCCCTGAATACGGCTCAAGATATTTGATGAATGCTATTAAACTTCTAAAGAAGCATAAAATACTTAATCTGGGGATTGTTTTAAACAAGAGTCATGAAGAAAGTGTTAATTCAATGCTCAGTATACCGGTAATCACAAAAATACCCCATCACAAGAGCATAGTAAAATCTTTTAATGTAAAGCAACCATTGTTGCATATTTATCCATATAGCGATATTTCAAGAAAATTCTATGATCTGGCAAAAAGGTTAGTGTAAAAATGAGATTTCTAGGATTAATAAACAGGGGATTTGAGGACATAGCAGCAATTGATGTAAAAGAATCAATAAAATGCGAGGTAATTGAAAAACTTGATTCTGCAATAATATTTGATGCAGAATCATTTGAAGCATGCAAATACTGCTATACATCACAGATTGCAATAAAAATAATTAATCTAATTCAAATACTCAAATTTAAGAATCTTGAAGAAAATACCGATCAGGACTTAATTGTGGGTAATCTATTCAATGATATTAAAAATAAGTCATTTAAGGTTGAAAGCAAGATAATTTCAAATAAGCATGATTCAGATGATATCAATTATAAGATTGATTCATCAATAGGGAAAATGCTTGAAAATCAGGGCTTGAAGGTTGATCTAGAAAATCCCGAAATAATAATAAATGCTATTCTTATAGAGGATAATATCTATGTCGGTGTTGATCTTTCAGGTGATTTAAGCAAAAGAGATTATAGGATATTTAACAGCCCCCAATCAGTAAAAGGAACAACAGCCTTTGGCTTGTTAATGATTTCTGGATATAAGAAAGATGATGTTTTGCTTGATCCATACTGCAATTCAGGGACAATAGCAATAGAGGCAGCATTGCATTCAAGATCATTGTCTCATAAATTCTATAACAAGAACATGCCATTTGTGAGAATGAATATCCTGAACAATGAGGATTTCTTCAAGATAATGGATAAAGAGTCAAGAATTAATCCAAGCATCACTGCAGCAGATCCATTGCTGAAAAACACTTCAGCAGCAAAGAAAAATGCAAAGATAGCAGGTGTTGAAAAATTCATTGAATTCAGAAGGATAGATATTGACTGGATGGACTTGAAGAATGATAAGGATCATTTTGATAAGATGATTACATTTATTCCAGGAAGCAGCAAGCATAGGGAAATAAAAGCTATAATGAAGGATTATGACCGTTTTTTTTATCAATCAGAATACATACTTAAGGATTCAGGAGTATTATCTGTATTGTGCCTGTCAAAAGATTTATTAATTAAGGCAGCTTCACCATATTTTTCAATAATCAAAGAGCATGAGTTTTATTCAGGCCATCAATTAATGCATATACTCATGTTTAAAAAATTAAAACTCAAAAAGTCAGAGAATCAGGTTTAAGATGATATGTGAATTATGCGGATCAAAACAGGCAGTGTATGATTCTGAGATAGAAGGATCATTAATGAAAGTATGTGAAGATTGCTCTAAATTCGGGAAAAGCTCAAGATCAAAAAAGATAAACATTGTCATCAAGGAAAAAAGGATAGAGGACAATGAGCCTGTTTTTGTTTTTATGAATGGCTATGGTGCAATTGTCAAGAGAGCAAGAGAAAAGCTTGGATTAAAACAAGAAGAAATGGCTAAGAGATTAAATGAGAAAGAGAGCCTACTGCATCAGATTGAATCAGAACACATTAAGCCAAATGTTGATCTGGCAAGAAAGCTTGAGAGAGAACTAAGGATCAAGATCCTGGAAGAGATAAAGGATGATAAGAGCAATTCTAAGCCTAACCTGACACAGTCAAGATCACTGACATTCGGGGATTTTATTAATAGAAGGTAATCTAATATTGTCAAGCTTGTTTTTGGGAAAAGCTTTAAAAACCTTGAGGTAATACTAAGAGAATGATAGGATGGGCTGAAGTGATCCAAAACATTGTATATTTCATATCATTGTATTATGTAGTGTTCTGGCTTCTTGTTTTGTTGGATTCGGAAGACCAGAAAATCAGGAGAATTAAGAAATATCCTACTGTAAGCATTGTCATCCCGGCATATAATGAGGAAGATAATATTGTTGAGACCATAAATTCTGTTGTCAATCTGGATTATCCTAAAGATAAGATCAAATTGATTGTTGTTGATGATGGATCAAAGGATAAGACATATGAAAGGGCAAAGGCATTTATTGATGATATAAAGAGCAAGCATTCTTATATTGATGTGCTTCTTCTAACTCAAAAAAATCATGGAAAATATTATGCAATGAACCATTCATTGAAATATGTTGATACAGACTTCTTTGCAACAATGGATGCAGATTCAATACCGAATAAAGATGCATTAAAAAATGTTATCGCATCATTTGTAAGCGATGATATTGCTGCTGTATCTTCAGTGCTTAAGGTCTATAAGCCAAAAACAACAATTCAAATTGTTCAATGGTTTGAGTATTCTGTGAATCACTTCTATAAGAGCTTGATTGCCAATGTTAATTCTATACATGTACTCCCTGGTCCATTATCAGTATATAGGACAAAAATAATCAAGGAAATAAACGGGTTCAGAGAAGCTTACAAGACAGAAGATATGGAAATTGTTTTGAGGATCCAGCAAAAGCACTATAAGATAATACAATGCAATACTGCTTTTGTTTACACCAAGGCTCCGGCAAAAATCAAAGAACTATACACTCAAAGGCATAGATGGAATTTTGGGACTTTCAAGAATCTCATAAAATACAGGTCAATGATGCTGAATAAGAAATATGGTGATTTTGGGCTTTTTCAGCTGCCAATAATCTTGATCTCTGGAATACTCGGAATAACAATACTAGGACTAATACTATACACTTCTTGGAAGACTGCCAAGCCAACATTTAAGATGTTACAGCTTTATAATTATAATATCATTGAATACCTTAATCATTCAACATTCAACATGATCTTATTGGATATTGACCTTAAATCAATAGTCACATTCATAGGATTTTTTGCTATAAGCATACTGGTGATATGGTTGTCATTAAGATTATACAAAGAGAAATATACTTGGAAAAGGTCAATTTCATTTGCATTATTCCTGTTCTTTTATTACCTATTCCTTGCTGTAGTGTGGCTTGGAGTGTTTAAGGATGTTATGATGAGAAAAGAGGCCAAGTGGAAGAAATGAGGATCATATGAGAAAAGTCAATTATAAGAGATATATTTTTGCCTTTGTTATAACAGCTGCAATATTCCTTTTGGGCTTCTTTTTCGGCTTCTATATGGATCTCCAGAGAGTAAACTATTTCCAGACACTAAGTGAGACAAACAGGTTAAACATAAGAAGCCTTCAACTCCAGAACGAGCTTATTAATGAGAAGACATTGACAAATCAATGCTCTGCATTCAGGTTCATATTTGACAATGCAATAATCGAGCTTGAAAAGAACAGGGAGAGGCTTGAACTTTATCAGCAGCAAGCCAATGTTAAGAAAGCAGAATTCGAGATATTGAGGAGAGAATACACCTTATCACAGATAAATTTCTGGAGCATTTCAGCAAAATTAAAGGAATCATGTGCAAACAGCTCTGATTTTGTAACAGTATTATTTTTCTTTGGAGACAAAGAGATATGTTCTGATTGTGAGAATCAGGCAACTGTATTAAATTATTACAAGACCCAGATGAACCAAAATATTCTTATCTTTGCAATAAACAGGGAGCTTGCTGACACAGAGCCTGTAGTGAATCTATTAATGAAAGCATATGATGTCAATTCATTTCCTACATTGGTGATTGATAATTCTATTTATAGGGAATACATCGATAAAGAAGATATGGAAGATTTATTATGTGATATATATTCAACAGGTGAGACAAGATCAGTCATATGCTGAATCTAATCCTGATTAACCCTGTACAGATATGATTTGTCATTGCAGTTTCCATGAAATTCTCTATCAAATGTCAGAGCAGGGCTTTTATCCAATGTGTCTTTGCTATATTCTTGGCCTATAATATTGTTATAGACAACATAATCAGCATTTACTTCTTTTGCCTGATTGGATATGTCGCTATCCCAAATCGAGAATGCTTTCACATTCAGATGATACCCGTACCATGGCCAGGAATTACTTATTATTGTTATTTCATTTCTGTTATTATCATTTATTTCTTGATTTAAATATCCTATTGTCTGCATGATTGAGTTGTCTTTGTCACAATAAGATGTTCTAGATTCGGTTTTAAATGCATTCAGCATTAATGCTAAACCGGAAAATATCAAAACAATCAATAAAATATTATATACATATCTCAATGATTTATTTTTCATAAGGTTCTCAAGAGCATAGAATGACAAAAGGAATATGAATGGCAGGAAGCTTAGATAATATCTTGGGTCTTTAACATTGACATAAAATACGTAATAAAAAAGACTAATGATCATGTAAGGAATAAGAAATTTTTTCATCTTTTCCTTTTTTAACAACAGAATAACAAACCCTATCACCAACAGCAATGGTATCAGCGGATTTACATAAATGAATAGGTTTATAACCTGCTTCAGGGCAGGTTCTGGAGCATTCCATTCTTGAAAATAAGTGAATTGCTGCATGAAATCCCAGAGAGGATTGCTGTAAGTGATCTGATTATATATAATCCAAGGTGATAGGACTATCAAAACTGACAGGCAGAATATTATTGTGATTTTTATTCTCTTGTGAGATAAAAAGTAAAAGATTATGCACAGCAAGTAAATCACCTGAACATATCTCATCATTAGTGCTAATGCTGCGAAGATCCCTGCAAATATAATGAGTTTATTTGAGTCTGATTTTTTAGATTTGTCATGATCCTTAAGTATGAAATAAAAAGATATCAACACCAAAAATGTTGAAGGTATATCTGTGTATATCTTGGCTGACCAATAGAGCATTATTGGAGTTAATGCAAAAAGAACACTCATCAAATAATTGAGGTTTTCAGAGAGGTACCTTTTTCCGATAGAGAATAAGATCAAAAAGCTTCCTAATGAGATTAGGATCATCATGATTTTTGCTACAATGACACTTTCTCCTGTGAAAAGCCAGATTAATGATATTACTAGCTCAAGTAATGGAGGCCTGTAGTCTTCAACATAGTTGCTTTCTCCTATATAGGAGCGTGCATTTCCAAGATACACTGTCTCATCCCAGAGAAGCATATTTGAAAGACTTGCAGATAATAGGATTATGAGAAGGACACCTAATGTTATAAGCAGTTTCTTATTATCTAGAATGTCTCTAGATTTAAGATATTGAATTATTCTGTGTATAACCATACTTCAGCCTTGTTGCTCTTGTAAATATTTGTGAACTTGTTGCTTGTCTCAATTATATATAATAATCCTTCCTCTTGCTCGAGAAATTGCTTGAAATCCTTATCAATAAATACATATCTTAAGTTATTTTTTCTCAATATGTTTTCTGTTCTTTCTAGATTCCTGGAACTGGTCAGATTGGATAATTCTATAAGCAATTCCTTATCGAACATTGATGATTTATCATCCAGATATGTTGCTCTATCTGTGTAATATTGCAGCATGAATCCATTATCAGGGCTTGATAGAATCTTTTCCTCTGGATTAGACTGCTTTTTTATGAATAGCATTGCATCCACATAATCTGCATCAGGAGCAAGGTTTGATGTTTTTGTGATAAAAAGAATTGTTGTGAAAAGGATGCTGCAGATTATGAGCAGAATTGTCACTCTTTTTATCAGTTGTATAGACCATTTTCTTCTATTAAGATATATGAATGCAAATCCGGCAAAGATTATGAGGATCATATTTATGTATGCTTTTAGCGAAGTGCTGAACATTGATAATACTAATATTAGTATAAATGAAACATAGATAATTATGTTCTTTAGCCCCTTTTCCCATAATAGAATCAGCCCAATTAATGATAATATTAAGCTTGAGAATGAAAATCCATTCTTTATCCCTGTATCTGAAAGTAAATTTGGTGATTCTATAGGTATATACTTGAAAATAGGATAATTAAAAAAATAGTTAATGCCAATGGCTGCTGCAACTGAAATTAGGGCAATTAATATGAATATTAAATTATTTTTTAGGCTTTTGTTGCTTAATGCAATATAAATGAAAACAAAAACCAAACTAAGAATTGATGCATATATATCGATAAGAGGGATTATTATGAATAAAATGCTAGCTAATGCTATTTTCTTGTAAGACAAAAGCAGTATGCATAATAAGGTTAATGCCAGAGCAACTGCATAAAGCTTTAATTCAGAGAATGTATAAATGAATATAGGCGATACAATCAGTAATATGATTATCGCATTGATATTCTTTTCAGGCATATTATGTTTCCTTAGGATAAAATAGGAGAGAAGAGCAGTCATAATTCCCAGAAGCAGTGGCAATACTCTTGCAATCACTATATTTTCAAATAATGGTATGTAATGAAAAATACTGAACGGCAATGGTCTTTGCTGTAGGCCATCAAATTGTTGATTATAGGTTCTAAGAGTATAATACGAATCAGAATTTATCATGTATTGATTATTGTTCAATGCTCTTATTGTATTAGGCAATATAAGTATAATCCCGCTAATTATTATTATTAATGTTATTTTTATTGATTCTCTCATTTTAATAGGTTAAATTGAGTGTTATCGGATCTTGCATTTTGCTAAGTATAATGTGCTATTATTGCTGTAAAATATTCTCTGGAAGCATTCTTCATTGCCTGAATAGCTTAAATCATCGATATTGTATTTTTTTCTTGCATAATCTGTCAGCAATATGTACTTAGACTTGTATTTGTTCAATATTGAAACTGCATCTATCTGGAATTTTGTCTGATATAACGTGTCAACATCCTTTAATCTTTGGTCTATATTTTGGGTTAATAGATAATTATTGTCCATAATATTCTTTCTTTTTGCAATATGAGTTACAATGTTACCTTCATCCACTGTTGAGGCAATAACAGAGTTCTGTGGAGTATTTTCATATGCCCATTCAAGTACTATTAAGTCATCTTCTGATGGAACTTGGGATGATTTGTCCATTCCAATTATCAGTGCAGGATATATTGATGTGGCTGCAAAGATTATGATTAAGATCACAATCAGTATTTTTGATTGTTTGTGGAATTTTGTCTTTTCAACTGTGTTTGATATCTTCTTAATAGAATAGCTAGCAATTATCACTAATGCAATCGACATAAACATCAATGACGTGATGAAGTCAAGTAATCTAAACCACATTAGGAGAAATGTACTTATTGCAAATCCTGTCAATAGCATTACCTCCTTATTTTTTTCAAGATGAAAATTTATGTAAAAAGCATAAAGCCCTAACAATAACGGGATTAAACTGATTGTTAAAATGGCCTCTAATAATGTTAATTGGCTGAAGAAATCGCTTATTATTGAAGAAGGGATGTTCTGCCATATGACCATTAATCCATGACTTAAGAATGCATTCTTATACAGCAGGAGATTCACCCAGAATGCGAGGAATGCAAAAAATAGAATTATTTCAAGCTCTTTCATCTCTACCTGTTGATCCTCGAGTTTAAGAAGCAATAGATAAAACAGCAAGCCTAGGATAAGGATTAATGCTAGCGGGCTTGTAAGCACAAGAATAAATATAAGTATCAGGGTATAATCAATATATTTTCTTTCATTGATCCTGAACATGCAGTAGATTATTCCAAAGACCAGTATTATCGACAGGTAATCATTGCCTGCCTTGTTGATATTATTGAATATGATTGGAATAAATCCTGACATGAATCCAGTCAATAATGCTGTCCTCTGGCTCTTTGTTATCCTTAAAGCTATGATGTAAGTTAAAATGACAATAAATGATGCGAAAATATTCGGAATTATCTTGGCAGCAAGAGTCAGTGGCATGAATAAGCTAAAGAATGCAAGGAAATAATAGTAAAATGGAGCAAGTATCTGCTGTTTTCCACCATAGCTTAACGGATCATTGTACAATGGAAGGCCTGTTGATTTTACGCTTTCCACTTGCCTTAATGTGTAATATGTATCATAATTGAAGAATTCGCTCTGGAATGCAATAAACAGCCTTATCGTAAGGACTACTAAAAATATGATCAATATCCACATCTCTGTACTTCTAAAGAGCTTCTTAAAACCCATCATGCTGGATAGTGAGCAAGATTTAAAAGTGTTGCGATAAATTGCTTGGTTGAAAAAGTTTTTTACACTGGCCAGCGAACCATAAATAACATTATCTACCAATAATAACTCGAAATAACATCTACCTCGTATACTATGTGAGCCCAGTTTAAAAACTGTGCAAAAAGAGATATTCAAAACACCCATATAATTATTAAACTTTTTAAAACACTCACTATTCCTCGTATTATGAAGATTTCCTCAGGATCAATGTTTGTTGATGGATTGCTTGATGGCGGCTATGAGAGTGATGTCATAACAACAATCTATGGTCCTCCAGGCAGTGGAAAGACTAATTTCTGTCTTCTAGCCATGGCTAATCTTCCTGAAAAGAAGATACTTTATGTCGATACAGAAGGAAGCTTTAGTCTTGCTAGATTTAAACAAGTATGCAAAGATTATGAAGAAGTCTTGAATAGGACTGTTTTCTTGACTCCAACAACTTATGCAGAGCAGAAAGATGCTTTTGAATTTATGAAGAAAAGCATTGATGAGAAATTCGGATTGATAATAGTTGATTCTATTGCCTCATTGTATAGACTGGAGTTAGGCATTAGTAATGATATCCAAAATGTTAATAGAGAATTAAGTCTGCACATGGCATTATTGACTGAGATTGCTAGGAAAAAAAGGATCCCTGTAATAATGACAAATCAAGTATATGCAGACATGGATGATAAGGATAAAGTAAAGACAGTCGGTGGAGATGTCATAAGATACTGGTCAAGAGTACTCATAGAATTGCAGAAGCTAAAAGGCGATCTGAGAAAGATAATAATTACAAAGCATCGATCAATCAAAGAAGGCAATTTCTCTGTATACAGGATTGTTCAGGATGGAGTGGAAGAGGTTAAAGGATAAAAAATAAAATAAATAAAAAATCACTCGTCTGAGAAATCATCCATCTTATATTTGAAGTCTTCTGGCTTTCTGATCATGTGTTTGTTCATCATATATCTTTGTGCTATAGTCATGAACAGCAATCCTAATGATTTCTTTCCCTTGTTGTTGCATGGGATGACTAGATCTATGTAGTTTGCATTGTTGTTTGTGTCGCATAATGCAATCACTGGTATTCCTACCTTATATGCATCAAGCACTGCATTCTTGTCTGGCCATGCATCTACAACTAATACTATCTTTGCTTCTAGAAAGTTCTTTAATTGTGGATTAGTCATTAATCCTGGAGTATATCTTCCAGCAAATGTCTTTATTCCTGTGATCTTTCCAAACATCTTAACAGCCTTCCAGCCGTTTTCCCTTCGAGATATCACAACAATATCCTCTGGAGCATATTTTGATAGCATATCTGCAGCAACCCTTATTCTTTCATCGATTTGCTGTATATTCAATACTGTCAATCCATCAGGCCTTGTCTTATAGATGAACTTCTCCATGTATTTTGTCTTGAATTTTGTCCCGATATGAATCCCTGATTTCAGATACTCATCTGTTGGTACTAGTAAACTTTGGTCTGCCATTTTTGTCTCCTTATTTTGCATTAGCATCTAGCGAGTTATTTGAATCATTATTAATTACAAATAACTCGACATACAATGAACTTAACATGCTATACGAGCATGCTAATGCAAACATATCTTATTTTACCAAGAAGAATGTTTCTTCCCTGCCTTGTTTTTAACCTCAGGCAGCATCTTGTCCCTACATCAGAACAGATTTGGTATTAATAGAAGGAAAAAAAGATTGTTTATAAAGTTATTGCTCGCA
>DUIB01000061.1:11873-16778 GCA_013330595.1 Candidatus Woesearchaeota archaeon
ATCATATAATTCACTATTTTTGCCTTTGCTCTAAGTTCATTTAAGAACACATCAAAATTCTTTTGGGCAGTAGCATCATAGATCTTTTGTCTAATATCAGAAGCTACATCCTCTAATGGCAATATATCAGCTTTATTATATGCAAGCTTTTTTATTAGATGATACCCATATTGTGTCTTTACAATCTTTGTAGCATTTATAGCCAATGAGAATGAAGCATCTTCAAATTCCTGAACCATCTCACCTTTGCCAAAAGTGTATGTTCCACAGGTGTTTTTGCTTCCAAGATCTTCTGAATATTGCTTTGCAAGCTCACAGAAATTAGTGTCATCTAGTTTATTGTTAATATCAGAAATAAGTTTGAATGCATTATCATCAGTCTGAGTATCATTAATCATAATCAGTATATGGCTTGCTGTCACTGCTTCAGGTGTGCTGAATTGATCCTTATTATTAAAATAATAATTTTCAATGTCGCTGTCTGAAATGTTTATATTTTTGAAAATTGTGGCATTAAGAAGGTCTTTTATCTGTAATCTTTTACTAATTAATGCCTTTAATTGAGTTAATGTAATATTTTGCTTTTCCAATAGATCATTAAAATCTTGGTCAGTCAATGCATTCTGTTGCTTGAAGTTCCTTAATTCCTGTTCTATCTCTGTATCTGAAGCCTTTATATTCTGGTTTTTAGCCTCTTGTATAAGCAATAGCTCATCTATTGTCTGATTAAGAATTTGCTCTTTTGTGTAGATCTGCTGAAGCATCGGATTTAGGCTGTTATATTGCGCATCGATGTCAGCAAGATATATTGGCTCACCATTTACTGTAGCTGCAACCTCTGATATAGTGGGTTTTGCATCTGGCTTTCCAGTATTCACTTTGAACAATAAGAAAGCAACTACTGCTATTACAATAATCGCAAGAATAGCCAAAATCCATATATAACTCTTTTTTTCCTGACTCTTCTGCTTGTAGGGCTTCTTAAGGACTAGTGTCTTATGCCTATGAACATGCTTATGGCTCTTAGGCTTTTCAACTACGTTATGTTTTATTGGTTGTTTAAATGCCTGTTTAGGAACACTTTTCTTATAATTATTTATTTGTTTTTCTGCATGTTTTTGCTCTATATGTCTTGCCTGATCTTTACTCTCAGCATTTTCCTCTGTTTTTATCAGATTATTTATTTGATCTATATTAGAGTCCTCTGTTTGATTTTCAATTGCCATACTCTTACCTCCAACTATATTGCCTTAAAAGTAGATTCAAGGATTTAAAGAGCATATATAAATGTTTTTGTTTTAATTTTCTCTTGCTATATTTATGATGTCCATGTATGGTAGCAAATGAGATAGTTAGTAAGCGGACTTAATTTCGTTCTATGTTAGCATCTCGGAAATGAGAATTAATTCTCATTCCGGAGATGCTAACTTATTATGCGATATTAATGTCGGCAACTAAATGAGAACAAACTATTTAAATAGCATATCCAATTTACAATGAGGTGAGGCGATGTTTGATATTGTTGTAGGAAGAAGTGAGGCTGATAAGGAAAAGCTAGGCAATAAAGGCACTATTTTTATCGGAAAACATTATGTGAAGATGGGCAGGACAGTCAGCCTTAGCAATAGTGTGTTTTTAGACGTTACAAGAAGCCATGTTTTTTTCATAGTTGGAAAAAGGGGATCAGGTAAAAGCTATACGATGGGAGTGATAGCAGAAGGCATCTCTGATCTTCCGGATGAGATACGAAATAACATAAGTGTAATTCTACTCGATACAATGGGCATATATTGGACAATGAAATATCCTAACCATAAGGATAAGAAATTATTGGATGAATGGAATCTTAAGCAGAAAAGCCTTGACATCAAAATCTTTACACCGACCGGATATTATGAGTCTTTCAAGAAAAAAGGCATCCCTACTGATTATGCTTTTTCTGTAAAGCCATCAGAGCTTGATGCATCAGACTGGATTGGGATGTTTCAAGTCAATAGCAATGATCCTATAGGCGTATTAATTGAAAAGACAGTCTATGCATTAAAAGACTCGGGAAAGGATTATTCTATTTCAGATATTATTAAAGCTGTATCTGTAGATACTGAATCTGATAATAATGCAAAAAATGCTGCAAAAAACCTTTTGATAAATGCACGCAATTATGGGATTTTTGAGCCTGAAGATAATAAATTAAAAGCCACTCCATTATCTGATCTGGCAAAGCCAGGTCAAGTCACTGTACTGGATTTAAGCTGTTATGCAACAATGTCTAATTCATGGAACATAAAAAATCTTGTTGTCGGACTGATTGCTGAAAAACTTTTTATACAGAGGATGACATACAGAAAAAACGAGGAATACCAACAAATTCATAAATCCATGAATATATTTGGTGATGAAGCAGTAAAAAAAATGGATTTTCCAATGGTGTGGCTTGTGATTGATGAAGCTCATGAGTTTTTGCCAAATGGAAAAAGCACATTAGCAACAGATCCCTTAGTGACAATTTTAAGAGAAGGAAGACAGCCAGGAATATCCTTGATACTTGCAAGCCAGCAGCCAGGAAAGATACATACAGATGTCATGACACAGTCAGATGTTGTTATTGCTCACAGGATTACAGCGAAAGTCGATACAGAATCCTTAGGGGCCTTGATGCAGTCATACATGAGAGAGGGCCTGGTTGAGCAGCTTGACACTCTTCCGAGAGTGAAAGGCGCTGCAATAATATTTGATGATAATAACGAGAGAATGTATCCGATGAAATTAAGGCCAAGATTCACATGGCATGGAGGAGAGGATCCTAGTGCTATTCCAAAGCAGGATCTAGAATTGTAAAGAGGTGTTTATAATGGACAGAAAAGAATTTGACAAAAAAATTGCTCAATGGATAGAGGATGAAGAATTAGTGGGGTATTCTGAAAACCAATTGCATGAATTTTTGTTAAAAAAAGGTTATCCAGAATCTGATATCGAAGAAGCAATTGCAATGATAAAGAAGTCAAGAGCAACAAAGCCTAGGTACAATCCTGCAAATTTCCTAAAGCCGAATTTCCATAAATTACTATTCCCTTGTATAGTATTGATATTGGTCATACTATCTATTATTAGCAATAACATAATGATACCGAGGATGGCTGTGCAGGCATGCTCAGAGTCTGGACTTAGTTCCCAAACAGGATTAAGCCAGGCATATTCATATGCATTGGAGAACAATGCTGATCCAAACACAATCGTGAATTATCTTGATACCATAAATAGCGGTGTTTATGCAGCAGGATTCCTGAAATATACTGGTATCCATTATTTATATACTTCAGGATTCTATAAGTTTAATCCATTAATGCCTGTTCCTTGCCCTGTAACTGCTGAAAAGCTTGTAGATTCAGAGAGAAGTTGTGTGGATTATTTAAATGAGGATCAAAGATCCTGTCTGCAGATTCCTTCCAATACCACAAGTATGTTGATGTTAATTGTAAGCGGAATACTCTTAGCATTGTTTGTATATATTATTGCTTGTCTAATATCCTTGGGTGTGAGATATGTCCTTGACAATGTTCTCAATCATGAATATTTCCTGTTGGCAGTGGCAGTGATAGCATTTATTGTAATGTTAATATTCCAGTCAGGAGTAGTGTTCTTCTTATTATTGTTCATAGGATATTTTGCAGTAGTTGATTTGCTGGAAAATCCTATCTGGAGAAGGCTATTTGTGGCTTTGATAGTGATATTGTTGATAGTATTGCCATTGTTCACATTGTCTGACTTGAGAACAGGAGGGATTGATGTTAGGAATGTTGCAGCAAGCTGCTCCGGAACAAAACTATTGGCGCAGGATGAGAAACTTCCATACATAGCAAGAAACAATATAGGAATGCCTAGCCAATACTACGATAACTTATTGTATGAAGAATTCAATGTTTGCTCTGATCCAGACTGCAAGGATATATGCAGGTCAGAATGTGGAAGCGATATATTGTTGCAAAGCTTTTCATTAAGAGGATTCACTCCAAGCTGTGTATGCAGGTGCATAGAAAAATAATGAAAAGATAAGAATTTTATTTCTTTTTTTTGTAAGATGGCTTTTCATGGATTGCCAGTTCATCTTGATATTCCTTTTCCTTGAAAGGGGCTTTTGTCATGCTTATCATTGAAGCCACAAACATTATTGCAAAAAACAACATGAATGTAAAAGACCAAGTTTCTGAGATTTTCCATACATAATATATTGATATAAAAAATCCGATAATGCTAGTGAGCATAAATCCTGCGCTTAAATGAGCATATTTCATAATATCACCTCAATTTTGATAAATTAGATATAATATTGAGTATAAGGTTTAAATATTTATTGCTTCAGTGCCTCATCTATTACTTTTAGCGCATTCTCTCTGTTTTTTGGGAAAGCTGCTATAGTCATCTTGATATGAAAGCATTCCCCTGAATCTGTTATCAGGTATTTTCCTTCTAATAATGCTTTTTTGTCAAGCCGAAGATAGAATCCCAGCTCTTCATCCAGTCTTTCATGTTTATCTGATATTAAGTATTGCTTTTGTTCAATTGTCAGGCTCTTCATAAGATTGCTTATGAATTGGTTTGTATGAGACTCCTTATGAATGCTTAATTCATAGATTATTATTTTTCTATTCTCAAAACCCCCTGCCTCTGTTATTTTTAGAACCTGCTCTTTGTCATAATCGATTACAAGCATCTTTCTTATGCACTCATTTATTTTCTTATTTATGCTTTCATCTAGAATGATATCTTCTGGCTTTACAAACACTGTGAGTATTATTGTGTGCGCATACTTCATCTATGTTTAACCTCGCTTATTTTATACGTCAGAAATACCACTCATCTATGATGAGTGGAAAAGCCATGCTTATCCTTCTGATATACATGGAC
>DUIB01000066.1 GCA_013330595.1 Candidatus Woesearchaeota archaeon
GGAACAACACTCGAAGTGTCTGTTGCAGAAGATTTAAACAATAAGCTTGGAAAAATAACGAAACAAGCGGAATTATATCATTCAACAAACAAAGTTGAAATAAGTTATACAGAATCACGCTAACTCACCTCTTTTTCCTGAGCCGGGCCAGGATTCTTGGCTTGGCTCGGGTTTAAAAATACTTATTAATAAAGATCCTGATTAAAATGAAAGCACTCTATTTATTCGACCCTAGATTTTTTGGAAGCATTCATGATATAAAAAAATCAGATAGTTTTATTTATAACCGTGATATGGATCCTCCATTTTACGAATTCCTTGCACAAGCATCTAATACTTCAAGAGAATACTTAATTAAAGGTTTTGTAGAAATTCTAGAAGGAAAAAACGAAGATTTTCAAGTTAGTGATCTAATAACGGTAGAGCCAATATTTGCTATTAATAGTATGGTCGGCTTTAAGGGAATAAAACAGGAATTATTTTCTTTTGACAAAATTGATTATAATAAGCCATTATTTCAACCATTTTTCAAAGCAGGCCTGCCTGAAGCCGTTAATGAATTTAGGACAATCATAGTGCCTGACGAAAAATATTCTAATAAAATAACGAAAAAGATTTATTATTTCAATAAATCAGAAGACGACACAAGAAGCGGTCTTACAACATTCTCCAACACGGCACCTTCTAAAGAAGAATGTGATGATGTAATTTTAAGACAAAAAAACAACATTACTGCATTGATAATGGCCATACTTGCAGAGGATTATGCTTTACTAAGATAAATTTATAATCTATATTAAAATTCTGGATTTATGGATAGCTTAAAGATTATAGGAACAAGTCATATCGCAAAACAATCAATAGATGAAATAACCCGAACTTTCAAGAGTTATGATCCGGACATTGTTTGTGTCGAGCTCGATCCTAAAAGGCTTCATGCATTGATGACAGATGCAAAGCCAGATTATTCTTTAGCAGGCATTAAAAGATACGGGTTGCAAGGATATTTGTTTGCAGTAATAGGAGGATTCATACAAAAAAAATTAGGAAATGTCGTCGGTACAAAACCAGGTTCTGATATGTTGACTGCAGTCAATCTTTCCAGAATTAATAAAAAACAATTAATGCTTGTCGATCAGGATATTGAAATAACATTAAAAAGATTCTCTAAAGAATTCACATTCAAAGATAAAATGAGATTATTGTGGGATATAATAAAAAGTCCTTTTGGTAAAAAAATAAAAATAAATCTTAATGAAGTTCCTAAAGAGAAAATCATCGAGCAGATGATCGGTCAAATAAGAGAAAGATATCCGTCTTTATATGGTGTTTTGATTCAAGAAAGAAATGTTGTGATGGCAAAGAACATCAATAAAATCAAAGAAAAGAACCCGGATAAAAAGATCCTAGTCATCATAGGAGCAGGACATGAGAAAGACCTGTTGAAATTAATACAACTAGAAGGATTCAAGAGAGATAAGGTTTATTGAACCGAAATAATTAATTTGAATAAATTAATAAATCGGATTTGATAAGAGATTAAGCATGATAATACGGAGATTAAAAAAATCGGAAATTAAGCCCGTTGCAGCATTAATGCTTACCGAATTCAAAAAACCACCCTATAATGAGCAATCCGATATAAAATCAGTAGTAAAAAGTTTAAAGTTTTATTGCACCATCGGAAAAATTTATGTCGCAATCTGTGAAAAGCGGGCAGTCGGGGCCTTAATCTTCAAGATCGAAAGATATTGGGAAGGCGACGTTATAATAATAGAAGATCTGGTAGTAAAAGAAGAGTATAAAAAGAGAGGGATAGGGAAAAACTTGATGAAAAAGGTCGAAGCTTATGCAAAAAGGCATAAACTCAAAAAAATATTATTAAAAACGAACAAGAAATCTTCGGCATTGAATTTTTATTGTAAGATGAATTATAAAATAATGAAAGAGTTAATCGGTTTTGAAAAGAAAATTAAATGATTTCATTTCTTAATATAATATCAAAAAAAATAAAAAAAATTATCTAACTGTTGGTTCTGTATAATAGATTGGCGCATTATCGTTTCCTGGAAGGGTTATTGATCCAAGACCATCAAGATCATTTTCAAGATCATTCACTTTTATGTATTTGTTGCTTATGGTGAATAGTTCATTGTCCATGATTATGCTTCTTGATACAGATGCTCGACCATACCAGTTATAGTATGAACTTGATCTTGAGTCATGCTTTACTTTTCCTATTAGATCAAATCCGTTCTTTGAGACCTTAAAGACATATGCTCCATCCCAATACTTGTAATCATAGCCATATTGTCCTCTTGTTCTCTCTTTGAGTTATTTCTGATATGGGGATTACTAACACATCATCGAATAACAAGAATGCTTTATGATCATACAGTATTGGACTGTCTGTTCCTTGCATTCCCTATTTCAAATGTATCGACCTCTTCTCGGATTCTCAAAGTCTGAGACATCAAACAAAGATATCTTAACACCTTTTATTGTTGCTCCACCCCAATCATTTATCTCTGTCTGCTTGCCGACACCAATTATGAAATTCTTCGTTATATGGGTGAAGATAGCTTGAATATCCAGGGATTTTTAATTTTCCAAGCATCTCAGGATTTTTTGGATCACTTAAATCAATCACAAAAAATGGATCAACTTGCCTGAATGTAACCATATATAGTTTGTCTCCCATGAATCTTGTTGAATATATTTGCTCATCTTTTGCAATGTTTTCAACTTTTCCAATCAAATCCATATCTTCATCAAGTACATAAACATTATTGTATGTTTTTCTCCCCGAATTCATCCATAAGTCAACAGTGGTTGCAACTCTTAAATTACCTTCATATTCATCTAAACTAAATTGATTTAGCAATCTTCCATCAGCAGAGCCTTTTGTCTGATAACTTAACTCTCCTTCATCGACAGCTATTTTATGGATTATTGTCTTTGAGTTTTCCAATAATTGCTTTGCATCATAATCATCTAATGCTTCCTGTATGTCATTGAACATTTTATCATATTCGTCTTGAAGATCTTCATCATCCTGCAATTTATTGAAGAATTCTGTTAATCTTTCAGAGATCCTGTTCCATTGCTCTTCATCACTAATCTTTAATCTTAGAATATCTTGGACATCCTCTTTTAATGACCCTTCCAATAATGGGACAACAACGTCTGTAAACCTCTCTTTGTCATAACTGTTGTCTCTGCAGTACCATCCCCAACACCTGTGAGGCTGCTTCTGGAAGGCAATGTAGATATTATCTTCAGACATCATCAATGTATTTGAGTAACCTAAAAGATAAACCTCTGAATCAATTACTTTTTCATTGCTCACATCAACACTCACTATTATATTATAATTATATTGCTCTTCACCATTATCAAAATAATATATGTCAGGATTGATCACTTTTTGAGCAAAAACAACCGGAGGCCTGACAGGATATTGAGCATATTTCACAGCCACCAAATAAACTATATCATCAATCATCCTGGACTGGAAATAAGATCCAGAAACCTTGAAAGTTTCACTTAATGCAGGATCTTCCTTATCCGAAACATCATAGATCAAAACCTTTGTCATCTGCTCATAAGTTTGCTGAGGCATAATATCATACTTATTGAAATAAAATGATTCATCACTAGATTGAGCAAGAACAACAACCCTGTTTTTATAAAGGAACATGTTATTTGCATAGGTATTTTTAGGAAGATCAGTTTCAGAAACTATTTCTTTATTGTTGAATGCATCAACAATGATCAATTTATTGTCTTGAACTAAGTATATGTATTTATCATCGTTCTTGACAAAATCGGCCTCGTCAACGCCTGCTACTTGAACATTTGTTTGAGAGTATTGATCTGCGCCTGCTGAAGGAGCGCCAGAATCAGATGCAGTGGCACTGATTTTTGCACTTTCCATCATTACTCCTCCTCTTATATCATAATTCTGGTTATTGCTGTTTTCCAAGAGGAAAGCATTTAATTCATTAATAGAATTAAACTTCAGCACGTCTCCTGTCTGGTTATTTCCTGCAAGGATAGGGCCACTAGGAGTATTTGGGCTACCAGTATTTACTGGAGTTCTAGGATTAACAGTTGTTGTGCATCCAGCTAATATTACAATACTTACTAAAAATATCATGAATATTGTTGTTTTATTATTCATTTGAATTCACCAATAAAGGAAGGGATTAGCTGATATATAAAGGTTAATAAAGGTTTAAGTCAGATTGAAGCTATAGGAACATCATCCTTTCATAGCAAGATACTCTTTCCTTGTCATTCTCGCTGATTTCAAACAAGAATTTATTAAAACATTCTGTTGCACAGACCACTCAATATCAGAATGATTCAAAACATATTCTGCCCACAATTCCACAAAATTCATCCTTTCCGCATTATTATCATTTATAAAAGTCATCAAGCATTACCTCATATCTTTTAATCAGTTCTTTGTCCAGATGTCCTTGTGCAACAATTCGTATGTGCCGCGCATCTTCGAGATCCTTCGGGGATTTAAGTATTTTTTCCTTGAACGCTATTTGCATCTCAAGATTGGATATTATGATTTCTTTATTATCTGATAACATGACTTTCAATGTTCGGGAAAGTGTCAAGTCATCTATTTTATTTTTTGTACATTTCAATTCTATGTTAGGGATTACCGAGTTGTTTTTTGCAAATCTCACCGCCAACTTTTCTTTAATATAATTATATACCTCTAAATCATCCTCTGCATTGATGCAGTAAAAACCCGCTTTTTTTAAATCAGCATATATCTCTTGAAAAATATTGAAGCCAATCTTAGGTATTAATATATCCACATCCTCGCTAGCCCTGGATCTTCCAAGCAATATAGACACATAACCGCTTATAACAGCATAAGATGTATGTTTTTTGAGTATATTGATAAAATCTAAGGCAAAGGTGTCCAGTTCTGATAACTCTCTAGCTATCTTTATCGTGTTGCCTATAAATTCCATAGATTCGGAGAGACGTATAAGTATTTAATGATTGCGGTGATACACCCTGAATAAATGTGCTTATTATGAAAAAAGTGTTCATTAAAAATAAACAACAATGTTTATTGGCAATAAAAACCTTTATACGTCAGAAATACCACTC
>DUIB01000060.1 GCA_013330595.1 Candidatus Woesearchaeota archaeon
ATTATGTTTGAATCAGCGATTATCCCTGATCTTCTGAATCCGATGTCTCGCGCTATTTTCAGCATTATATTAGCATCATCAATTGTCCTGCATGCAACATGCAATATCATGTTCTCCTGCCTTAACCATATTCTTTGATTTGGAAGTTTTTCCTTCAGGACATTGATTATGTTCTTTACATTTACTTTTTCATGACTAACATACAACCATTTTACATCAGGCTTTTCGTCTGCCTCTGTCAATAAATATATTCTTCCACTACAAGAGCTTGTTGTATAATAATCATCAAGAGAATTTATTTGATCAATCAATTTGATGATAGGTTTGTCTACATCACCTTTTCTACTTTTATCTGGCTTATACAGTTTCTCAAGGCAGAGTTTTTTCTGGAGATCAAAATTTTTCATTTTTAAATCAGAACGGAAGTTCTTTCCACTTGTATAATCTTGTAAATATGAAACTCTGCCAATCCTTAATTATTTTACTATATCTTGTCTTAATGCTGTGGGATACTGATTCAAACTCGTCAGAGTCCTTGACCCAGAATGCAATCTTCAGGTCATAATTGCCAGTGATCTTCTCTATAGCTATAATATTAGGATAATCCATCAGATATTTCAAGAAATCTCCCCATTCCTTCTGCGTATAATTCCACGTCGATATCATTATCACTGCATAAATATTGAATCCTAGTTTGTTTTTATTGACGCTAACTGTAAATTTCTCTATAATCCCTTTTTTGACAAGTTTGTTTATCCTGTATCTTACTGTCTCATGTGAGAGCTTGACTTTTCTTCCAAGCTCTAATATAGACATCCTAGAATCTTCTTCAAGTATCTTGATGATCTCAATATCTTTCTTATCTATTTGCATATTTTCGAGTTTTTTTGGTATTTTTGCCATTTTATTTACTATATTTAAGATATTAATATATAAACTTTACTATATTTAATATAATATGAATAATAAATCTGGAAATAACTTAAATTTTAAGTTACCATATTATGTGAATTGGGAGACAACAAATAGATGTAATATGGGTTGTGGTTTTTGTTTTCTTGGACAAAATCCGAAAGGTAGCATTAATGAGTTGAATACTAGTAATGCAAAAAAGCTCATACAAAAATTAGCTGAAAATAATGTGAAGATCTTGAATTTTGCCGGAGGAGATCCTTTATTGAGGAATGATATAGTTGATTTGATAAAGTATGCCAAGAATTTAGGGTTAAAAACAATTTTATCTACCAATGGAATATTATTATCAGAAAATATTATATTTGAACTTAAACCATATCTAGATTATATATCATTGCCCTTGGATGGCCCTGATGCATTAATTCATGATTCTGTAAGGGGAAGAAAAGGTCATTTTAATATAATTTTAGACTTAATCAACATTATTCGAAAGACAAATATTAATATCAAGATCAATACAATGCTGTGCAAGAAGAATATTCATTATGTAAAACAGGTTGCTGAGTTGTTGGATAGGTATAATATTAAGAAATGGAAATTATTCCAATTCTCTGCAAGAGGTAAAGCACAAACAGTCAAAGAACATTACGAAATATCTGACAAAGAGTTCTTAACATCCGCATATGCTGTAGGAAACCATAATTATGATATAATTTTGTCCTCGAATGATCTTAGAGATAACGCTTATTTTCTGATTGGAGCTGACGCAAATGTCTCAATCCCTGTGGATGACAAATATATTTTTATAGGCAACCTTATTTCTGACAATATAGGGAGATTTCATAATAATAAGATGCTAAACAATAGTAAGAACATTAAAAACGCTTACGCATCCTATGGATTGGCGGATAATGATTGATGTAGAATTTTATAAAAACAAGGATCAAGCATTGGAAAGCTTAATGAAAAAGGATAAGGAATATGTCATTGTTAGACATGATTTTTCTGCAAATACAAATGTAAGAGCTCATTTCCATCCAAATGTTGATGAATGGCTTATTGTTAATTCTGGAGAGTTCTTAGCAAGCCTTGATTTCGGAGAACAGGAATTCAATATAAATAAAACAACAGTGTTGCATTTTCCTAAATCGAGGATTCATTCTTTAAGAACTTTAAGCAAGGTGTCTTATACTGTATTAAGAGAATCAAAAGATGAATTAATATATTTATCGGATTTGATAAAAAATGGAAAATCTATTGAGTCAGTTGATGATATATGCGGATCAATAAAAGTGCTTTATGAAAACAAATTTATGACAATAGCTTATGCTACAATAAATGAAAAATCAAATAGACATTTTCATAATAGACATGATGAATTATATAGAATACAAAAAGGCATAGGATATCTTCATTTAGGTAACAATAAGCATAATTTTAAAATGTTTAAGGATGCTTCTAAGTATATTCATAAAAATAACATGCATTACATTGAAAATATTGGACCTATGCCTTTAGAAATTTTAGTAATCACTTATCCGAAATATGATACTAAGGATGTTATCAGAAAATGATAGATTTACTTTGATCTTTCAATGAATTTCTTCATTTCCATCACAAAATGATATGCCTCCTTGTAATACAGGTCATATTGGTCTCCAGATATCTGCAATAACTCCCCGTGCATAATGCTCTTGCCTAATGAATAGAATTGTTTCATTGTATATGCATATCTTTTATCCAATAATCTTGTCTTTACTAATTTTTCTTCCATAAGATCAGCTACATGTGCAGGGCTTGGAGGAATCTCATTAATGCTCATAAGGGCTGCATGTGATGCATCTATGACAGCCCAGTAAAGATCAAGTGTTGCAGACAATAAATGGTTCTTGGAATTTTTCAATGTCTGAGGAGCCATCGCCATATAATTCTGTATTGATTCTGCAGAAGGCCTTATTCTTCCTTGATATAATAAGATCTGCAATGGCTCAAAAAATCCTGTGTCAATAATTGCAACTCCATCTCTTAAAATATTAATTGCAATAGGATCTCCTGCTCTTACATATTCCCAGAAGTTTGTGAATCTTAATGTTGTTACATGCAGTTTCTTTGACACTTTAGCAACAATCTTTTCAAGAATTATCCTATAAGTCTGCACCAGTTCAGGAGATAATTGTATACTAACATCATCCACAATAATTAAAATATCGATATCATTTGTTTTATCATTTGGATTAATTTTTCTGGCTGTACTTCCAAATAATATTAATGCTCTCAGTAATTCTTTTAACTCTTTTTTTGTCTCTTTAGCAAACTCATAAGCAATATCCAATTCATGCTTTTGATATTTTTTAGAAATATCTTTCTGTCTTGATTCAATACCAAAATCCATGACTCACCTCTGATTACTGATTCTCAATTTGATTATATAAAATTGCATGACTATTGCAAAGTGGTTTATTCTAGGGGCACTTCACTCCATAGCTTCCACTCATTGCTAGGCGCATAAGCCCCTACAATATAATTTGCAGGAGCAGCATATCCAAAATGTCCATGTCTCATTCTGTTCATTGTGAATCTAGGCCCTAATGCATACACAGGACTTCCAAAATCTGCCAATACATCCCACATTGCAGTGGGATTATCACCGCCTCTTTCTACAATAATGTCTTTAACACCAGCTTTTTCCATTCTTTTAAGTAATTCTTTTATTGGAGCATTGCCCTGTCCTGGAGTAACATGCTCATCATCATATCCAAAATTATCAGTTAAATGTAAGTGTCCTATAATACCCTCTTTTGCAAGTTTCTCTGTTTCATCTAAATACCATTTCTCAAATCTTTTCTCAGCCTTTTCAGGATCTTCACCAGGCATGGCTTGCCAATATTTTCTCCACATGTTGAAATGTCCAGAATCTAATGTGCCTTTAATGTGTTGTTTTGCCATTTCTTTTGCTTCATCTTGTGAATATCCTTTCTGTTTAAGCATTTCAGTCATTCTGTCTCTTGATGTATTAATGATTTTTCTTATCTCTTCAGGATGAGATCCATAGGTTTGAGGCATAAAGCTTTCTGGACTAATATAAATCGGTTCTTTAAGATCTTTCTTATGCTTTTGCGTTTGTAACATGGCATTCATTCCGGCCTCTGCAATTGTCTCTGCCGATTTCTTTGTTCCATATTCCTCTAATGTTACAACCCTATTCATTTGCGCTAAAGCTTTTTGCGCTTGTGCATCTGCTTGTGCAGAGGATTCATGAATATGTCTCATTCTATCTGTGACTTCTTTTATTTCTTGTTTTATAATCTCAGAAGGTAATTTTTGTTCTGAATTCGTATATTTTTGACTCAAATATTGTCTTGATACAGGATTTATTTGTTCTAATAATCTCCATTGCTCTTCTTTTGGTGTTGAGTCTTCAAGTTTTTTAATATAATCTAATGCTTTTTGCATCGCATCCCTATTTTTCTTGAATTCATCATATTGTTGTGCATGGAATAGCGATGCTCCCTGAGCCTGAAGAACTTGATTTGCATATTGTGTCTTGACAAAAAGAACTTCTGGAGTTATATCAACACCTTTCTCTTTAAAGTATTTAGATTCTTCAACAAAATCTTGATAAGTTCTCTCCTTTACTTTAAAGTTTGTTTTATCAGGATTCCAGACAGGAACTCTGTTGAATAATTTTTCAGCCTGCTCAGTATTGCTGCTTAATAACCATTCTCTTTTAATTGCATTTCCCTCAATATCTACCCAATCTGTTGGCTCGACTCTATTTCCATTTTTATCGATTCGTCCGACAATCTTATTTCCAGTCTCCTTTTCAAGACTTGCAGCCGTGTGAAACACTGGTTCAAAAACTGATTGGTCACGTTTTATTCCAACAACATCGCCTGTGTTTTTATCAACAACCATTACTGCAGATGTTTTTTCCTCATCAGAAAATCCTTTAAAATTTCCGCCTTTAATGTCAGTCAATGGTCTCATCCATTCTCCTGTGTGGAATACTACAGCTCCTCCTGTTGAGGCTTCTCCTGCAAATTCAATGGCTTTGTTTATTTCTCTTAATGATTGATGTCTTGCCTGCTCTTCAAATCCCTCTCTTGTCATCCCAGAAGCTCCCTGAATTCCTACTGAAGCATGAGTTGAAAATTTTATATCATTCAGTTTAGTTAATTCTCTAATTCTTTCTCTCTCCATTTTACCAACAGATTCTGGAGTATGCTGCTGTCCTCCGCTTTTATTTGTTCCAAAAAATGTGAATTCTACTTTTGCAGCACCTTGCCTAATTGCTGCCTGTATATGCTGCAATGGAGTTCCTTGTCCTATGTCAGCTTCTGATGTTCCGATGTCTCTTGCAGTTAAGCTGGTAACTTGTTCAACTGGCTCAGGAAAATCAACAGAAACACCTCTAGAGACAGCCTCATCTCTTGCTTCTTTTGTATAATATCCCCTGTCCAGAGTTGAGAAATATTCTGTGTTAAATACTACCATATGCACCTCAATAAATTATTACATCCTATTATTTATATGCCCATGAGACATCGATATCTTCAATGACTTTCAATGATCTAATGACATACTCATTTCTGTCCCTATTTCCCAGATATCCGGGATTCTGGAAATTCTCAAACCTTTCCCTTAGTTGATTGACAAATGCCTCTTCTGCAGGGCTTATTGTTCCTGTCAATGCTTTTTCCCTTAAATCTTTTAAGCTATTATAAAAACCTGAATTTGCAATATCATAAAGCCTCTCCGGAACTTTTAAAGTCTCAAAGAATTTTCCATAATCAGCACCCTGATTCTGTTGAGGAATAGATCCAATAAGATTCTCTTCAAGGCTTTTCCTTTTTTCAGTATTAAGATCCTCCTCTTCCTTGATAAGCATTCTTTTATGTCTCATCAAGTCCTGGAAAGATTTTTCAATAAGCTGTTCTGTCTCTTCAATCTCTTTTGCCTTTTTCTCCTCTAATTCCTTTAGCTCTCTCTTTTTGCTGTCCAGACCATCCAGTTCCTTTTTCTTTATCCTTTCAAGCTCTTCAATCTCTTTTTTCTTTCTCTCTTCAAGGTCTTCTAGCTCTTTCCTCTTTGATGCAATGGACTTCCTTTTTTCTATGCTAATATCTTTCAGCATATCCATTCTTTCAAGAGGATTTATATCCATTACATCTTTATTAGTTGCCATTTTACCATGTTAGCATTTGATGGGATTTCTTATAGAACTTCAATAAAAGCCACATTCTTTTTGATGCAATTTTTGCAGCACTATCCTTTTTTGTTGTATCGATTTTTGCACTTTTTACTGATTGGCTTGGCAAGAATGCTCCAATGATTTCTCCGAATCCCATAAAGACAGCTCTTGCTGGCTCAAGAACATCCATTGTTCTCTGCTTATTCTCCACAACCTCAATATTTAGCCATTTTTGAAATGCATTCCTTTTGTCTTTCTTGGATTCTTCTAATTTCTTTTTAAATTCCTCTTCTCCGGCTTCTGCAAGATATTTGTCCAAATCTTCAGATAATGCATCCATTGCTGCCTTAAGGCTTGAGTCTATTATGCTCAATAATTCAAGATCTTCTGCCTCCCTATATTTTTTGTATGTTTCAATCTCTTCTTTAGTCCATCCATAGCTCCTGAATTCAATATCCACTTTTCCTACATGTATAGGGCCTCTCTGATAGCTTTCAGGCTGTTGAAAACTTAATGATGGCTTGATGAAATATTTGAATGTGACAAGAATGCAAGGGCTAGGATCCTTTGTTGTATCGTAAGCAAGTATCTCTATCTCTAAAGCAGCTGTCTCAAATGCACTAATGACTTCAGGACTCAATACTTGCTGCTCATTCATTGTCAATCTTTTTACATTTCTGAGATAAGGCTTAAGCCATCCCATGTACATCTTTATAACACCCCAGTGCTGTCTGAGGTAATGCAATGTGAATTTTCTCCTGTTTGCTAATTCAATTTCTGTCTTTTCTTTCCAGGTAATGAATTCAAACAATTTCCTTCTGAGTACATTCTTAATATTGTTATTAGTAGGCAATCCATCAACAATCCTGTCGATATCGTCTTTGCCAAAGACTCTTGTATTGAAGAAAAAATCTGGAAGTGTCACATATTGGAGATTCTGGGCTAGACCATATACTGATGATGGCTTTGTTTGGCCTCCCTGGCTTTCAGCGAAATCAATATAGATCTGTTTTAGTGTGGCATCGGCGCTCTTGCTCTTGTCTTTTTTCCAGGCTTCGTAAGCTGCAAGTTTTTCATCAATGATTCTCATCTCCCTGACAACTGCAAACAGATCCTTGATCATTTTTCCCACAGTTGCGAGTATAGTCTGGATCTTATCCTGCTGGAAGCTCAATCTTTGTGCTGACTGGCCGAACATCGAACTGTTCTCTGAACTTGAGAATATATCAGTAAGCTTTTCTATCTTTGAGAAAGACATTTGATATTTCAGCTGGTCAAGGATCCAGAAATATGTCTCTTCCATAGACAATGAGAATGCTTCATAGATCACTCTATACTTCTTCTGAGGCTCAGGATAATTTGTCTTGATGAAGACTTTATCATTCTGCTCAAATACTTCCTCTGTCCAACGGTGTTTTTTCCCAAATTCCTCAATTGTGAGTTTTTTATCAGTCATATGCCTCTTTTTTAATCTATTATAATATTGTTCTTTTATAGCTATTGCTATTAATAACTGATTTATAGAATATGGTATTTATAAAAGTTTCTATGGGTAGAGACTGTTATCTTAACTTGAACTGAGCAGAAGTTGTCGTCTAGGTGGCATGTTTTGCCTTTCCTTAAGTTCTTTTCAAGCAGCTTTTGTCTAAAGATTTAATCTTTGAAGCAGGCAATTCTCCAAAGAGTGTTAGTTGTCGACTTGAGAAGATGCTCAAAGAACTTCTTCTTCAAAAAGCCACCATCCTAGACACAATAGGAATAGCAATATTATGGATGAACTAATATTAATAACTTACGAAAAACTTAAAGTAACAGCCCCCTATGGGTACACTGTCATTTTTGTTGACATTGCCATCTTGCGAATTTTCATATTTTACATCTATGGCAAATAACTCGAATAGTAGGCTAATCTAATATCTGTGTGAGCATAGCAATGTCATAAGAATTATACTTATCTTTTTGTTAGTGCTACAGTGAAGCCGATTGCATGCACTAGCTTAGATGAAGTCCTCTGGAGCAGTTCCTCTTTGATCTGTTTCATATCTCGTGATTCAACATAGGTCTTGAGGATCTTTATCTTCACAATAGCAGAATGCTTTAATTTGTCATTAATGAGCTTTATTGAGGCATCTGTCAAGCCATTCTTGCCAATAATAATGTCTGGCTTGATTGCTTTTGATAACTTCCTTAGTTTTTCTTCCATTTTATTGTGCATTGCGGTGGCAAAGCCCTGATTATCTCATCAAAACCAATCTTTGTATTTAATATTTTTCTGATTCTCTTTGCAACATCACTTAATTTATCATTGCCTTGAATGATCTCAACAAAAGTATTATTCAATTTCTTAATTGCCTGAATTGGACCAGATATTACTCTATCATTATAGATGCATAGTCCTATATTTATTGCAACATTCAGATAATTCCTTTTTCCATATATCATGAATGAGCCTCTAGCCAAATGCCCTGTTCCTGAAGGAGCTTCCTTAGAGACTTGATCAGGATTAATGTAATATACCTCAGCATTTGATCTGCCTGATTTCCAGCTTTTTGAGAATGAAGCACAGAATTCAGCTGCTTCTAATATTGTCTGCTCAGGAACAGATTTACTCTCTGGATTTTTTATTACAACAAATGGGCTTCCAGGCAGTTCAGTGTGGAAGACAAGATCATTGCCTTCAAGAAATTTTTTTATGATAATTTCATTGGTTGTTGAATCTCTCCCGCCTATGACAAGAAACCCATCTGAGCTTATGAACCATCTGAACTTCTCATACCATTCTTTTTTTACTTTTATTGCTTTCTCAATCTTGTTTGTGTCTTGTTTCTCAAATGTCAATAATTTATTTTTTTGAGCCTCAATAGTCTTTACTATTCCAGGAATCTTCTTCTTAAGCTTTTTTGCCCTATCAAAATATGCTCCCGCATTCTGCTCAACATTTTTACTTAAGAATATCTCTATCTCCATTTTTTAGGTCAGTGGTATTAGATTTAAAAATATAGCGATTATGAGTATTGACTTAGCTAAGTGAAGTGCTACCATCTCGGAAATGAGAATTAATTCTCATTGTCCGCTCGATCTTGAAAACGTAGTTTTCAAGTTGAAGATGGTAACATTGCTTCAGAATACTAAGTCAATACGATTATGAGTTAGAAGGGCCTGTAATTAATTGCATTGCCCTATAGTCTCTGCAATAAGGGAGTTATCAGAACATATTTTTTCTTGTCCTGAAAATATGATCACAGGATTAATTTCAACTTGAAAATTTCCTGGTTTTGAATAATTTAATGAACTCGAAATTGTTTGTCCGACTTTTATTGAACTGTTTGGAAGGGTATATTCGTCAATGCTAAAATCAGCCTTTGTGACAGCTAATTTTACATATTCTATATCCACTTCCCCCAAGTTTTTTAGCATCATATTTATTTTTTTGTTGGTCGCATCATGACAAAGCATAGGTTTTGAATTAATTTGATATACTTGAATATTTACCTTGCCACAGTCACCCTCGTTCGGGATTACTCTTGGCGCCACATTCATTATCAATGTACCGATTGATACAGCAAAAGCTATTAACAACACTGTGGCTATCAACGGAGAAATGGCTCTCTTACCTCTTTTAAAAACCATATTCACATCTAAACTTCAGTATTTAAATATGTTACTATTAGGAGACTGTCATTAATTATATTCTGAGAACAGGCCATCATAAAATTTATAAACAATTAATCACTTGTAAGACTTATGGGGAGTCTGGTGAAATGAGAGAATATTGTTATTCTTCTTCAGAGGATGATACTGATGATAATGATATAATTCTAAAGCTGTACTCTCAAAAAATATAGAAGGTGTATGAAATGGATTATGGAGATAGAAGCGAAAGAAAGTTTAATAGATATGGTGGAGGCCAAAGATATTTTGATGGGCCAAGAAGGCAGGGATTCAGCCCTGTGAAAGAAGGGGAAGAACTTGATGCAGTGATTGAGGCTGTTGCCGAAAAAGGTGACGGCATTGCCAAAAAAGCAGGATTTGTAATATTTGTTCCTGGAACAAAGGTTGGAGACAAAGTAAAGATAAGAGTCAAGAAGGTTGCAAAGAAAGTTGCATTTGCAGATGTAATTGGACAATCAGAAGCAACTGAAGCCCAGCCTGAAGAGACAGAGACTCAGGGACCTGAAACTCAAGATACTGTAGAAGAGCAGGAATCATATGATGCTTCACAGGATTCAGAAGAATTCTAATCGATAAAATAATTTTTTTGATTATTTTTTATTATTATTTTTTCTTTTTTAATCTTTCAGAAATCTTGTTGTATTGCTCTTTGATCTTTCTTGCTGCATTGTTCAATCTTTGGCTTAATTTATTTCCTTGCCTCTGCCATTCAACACTATAATCCCTTAATACAATATGCAATCTCTCTATTTTCATTCCATAACGATTGAAGAATGTGATATTTTCAACAGGAACTAGACTCCTATCATTTGGTGTTTCATCAGGATAACCGAGGGAAATAACTGCCTGAGGTCTTACATCAGGAGGTATTGATAGCAATGCCCTGAGTTTGTCCTCCTCGAATGATCCGATCCAGCAAGATCCTAAGCCAAGATCAGTCGCTGCAATGAGGATGTTTTCAATGGCTGCTGCACAATCTTGGATATTATATAATCTTTTTCCTCTTAATCCATAATACATTTCATGCTTTTCAGGCATTGCACAGACAACAATAAGCAATGGCGCTGTCTGGATCCAATATTGCTCCACAGAAAATCCTGCAACCTGCTGGATAAAACTTTTTTCAGAGACAATAATAAAGCACCAATCCTGCAGATTACCTGCTGATGGAGCTTTTCTTCCAGCATCTATGATTGTTGTGATCTTCTCAAACTCAACAGGCCTTTCCAGATATCTTCTTATTGATCTGCGCCTGTTGATTGCCTCTAAAGCTTCCATACTTGACAATTGAGAGAATTAGTTTAAAAATATTGTTGTTTGAATGTAAGATTTATTTTCTTATCTCAACCTGTTGTTTATAATTTATGTTACTTGCTTACTTGCTAACCATTGAGAGAAATGATTTAGGGTTAGATGAATTATTAGACTTATAATCATTATTATGTAGAATACGAAAAATATTGGGATGAAGATGATCCTGTTCTCTCCTTCAGAAACTCTCATGAATGGTATGCATACTAGTGTTATAATGAATAAGATAGTCATAGGAATAGTATAATAATATAGTTTTTGTTTCAATGAGATCCTTAATTCTCTTTTAATTATGCCTCCTATTATCTTTTTAATGATATAACTTAGAATCCAGAACACTGCTGATAAAAATCCAAATATTTGCATAATTTCCTTATTACCTATTTTATACGTCAGAAATACCAC
>DUIB01000055.1 GCA_013330595.1 Candidatus Woesearchaeota archaeon
AATAAAAAAATTATAATTTCAAGACTTGTTTTGCTGGCTTCATATCTTTCCAGGCAAGCTCGAACAGTTCTTCCATGGCATTTGCAAAGAATGGCGTATTGACCCAAATGCCTACATCATATGTTGGATGTACAGTTGCATCATCAGCTATCATGAAAAGGATCTCTTTCCTGTCGACTAGAACAAATCTTCCTTTAGCATCTGTACTTCTTACTTCAGCAATATTTCCAAGATCTTTCAATGCAGGAATTGTTTCCTTGTTTAATGGAGCGGCAATCCTTATCTTTACTCCGCGCTTCTTTAATTGTTCAAACACAGGTTTCATGCCCTCGATCTTTCTTAGTAATCCTTGTGTTGTTGTCATTATTGTTACTGTGTCTTCTGCATTCTTAATTGTAAGCTCCATATGATTATACAGATTATGCCGTCCTTTTAATGATCCAGAAAGTTCTGTTGGCTCGACCAATTCAATTCCCGTACTATGCAGATTGTTCAGTTCATCAATTACATCTGTTCCTTTTAATTCCTCAAGTCTCTTTAATCTGTCGTCTGATTCAATCCTTACATTCTTCTTTACTCTGTCAACAATCTCTTTTGGAGAGACAGCAATGTATTTTATTGGTTTGCCTATCTTCATCACGACAAAGCCCTTTTTCTCTAAAGATTCAAGAATATCATAGCTTCTTGATCTAGGGACATTTGCTATATCTGATAGCTCCCCTGCTGTACTCACACCTCTAGACAGTAATGCTGTCCAGATCTTTACTTCATATAGATTCAATCCAAAATGCCTTCTTAGTTTTGCCAAAAAATCGTCTTTAACTATCATTTTGTCCTCCCAGTGCTATTACTGGTCAATCACCCCTTTTTTTGTTTTTACTCACCAATTAATTATTTGAATATGAACACTACTTTAAATATGTTACGGTTTTTTACCTTTGTAAAATGGTTTCAACTAGTTGTTTTTTTGCAATAGAGTCAATGCTCGTCGAGATTATTAATTATAGAATGGCAATTGACGCCTTTTGTCACTATAATAGGACAGTGGTTATTTAAAAATAAACTTAAAATTAATAGATAGTTTTATATATTAGCTGTGTATTAAATCAATAAAAATTTGGGGGTTTTATCGATGGCAGATATCAACAAAATAATGGACAGTCTACATCCATTAGAGAGGAAAGTGCTTCCATTGATATCAACAGAAAATTCCTTGCTTAAGATAATCCAGAAATCAGGATTAAAAGAAGTTGAAGTGACAAGGGCACTTCAATGGCTGAAGAACAAGGAATTAATCACAATAAAAGAAGATGCAAAAGAATTAATATTTCTAGATAAAAATGGTTTACAGTATCAGAAGACAGGATTGCCTGAGAGGAAATTCTTAAGAGCATTGAATAGGGAGATGTCAATAAAAGAGATCGGAAAAATATCGAAGTTATCAAAAGAAGAAGTGAATGTAAGCCTCGGATTATTGAAGAGAAAAAGTGCAATTAATATTTCAAGAAAAGGCAATGATGTTCTTGTTTCATTGACAGATGTAGGAAGAAATCTCCTGAAAAAAGATTCATTAGAGGAATTATTCCTGAAAAAACAGTTTCCTGTGGATCCTAAATCATTATCAGCAGAAGAGGTTTATGCATTGCAGGAACTGATGAAGAGGCATAATATATTGAAATCAGATGTGCAGAAAGTAAAGACAGTATTCTTGACAGAGCTTGGCATGAAGATGGGATCGACAGCGGTCAGCAAAGATGTCATTGAATCATTGACGCCCGAAATAATAAGGAATAAATCATGGTTGAATAAAGAATTCAGGTCATATGACTTAAAAACTCAAGTGCCAAAGATAAATTATGGAAAAAAACATTTTGAAAATGAGGCAATCGATTACATAAAATCAATATGGCTTAACATGGGATTCAAGGAAATGTCTGGAACAATGATACAGACAGCATTCTGGGATCTTGACACATTATTTGTACCTCAGGATCATCCGGCAAGAGAGATGCAAGATACATTTTACTTAAAGAATCCTGCCAAAGGGGATCTGCCTGATGATTTAAAGAAAAAAGTCAAGACAGTGCATGAAAATGGCGGAGATACAGGAAGTACAGGATGGAAGGCTGCATGGGATGAAAAAAAAGCAGAACAATTAATGCTGCGAACTCATACGACAGTTTTAAGTGCACAGACTATATCAAAACTGAAAAAACAGGATCTTCCAATGAAATTCTTTTCTGTAGGAAAAGTATTCAGGAATGAAGCAGTTGACTGGAATCATTTATTTGAATTCTACCAGGTAGAAGGGATAGTTGTTGATCCTGATGCAAATTTCGAAAATCTGAAAGGATATCTTGAAGAGTTCTTTTTGAAAATGGGATATTCAAAAGTAATGATCAGGCCAGCACATTTCCCATATACAGAGCCAAGTGCAGAAGTTGTCGTGTTCAATCAAGAAAAGCAGCAATGGATAGAACTAGGAGGAGCAGGAATGTTCAGGCCAGAAGTAACAAAGACATTAATGGGCTTTGAATGTCCAGTATTGGCTTGGGGCTTGGGCCTAGGAAGAGTAGCAGTCCCATACTATAATATCCAAGATCTGCGAGACTTCAACAGGAACGACATAAAACAATTACGATCAATGAAGAAATGGCTGCTGCAGCCGAGATAACGAAATGGCGACTGATTCAATGAATGGAATTGTAGAATATATCAATAATATGGATACAAGGATTGTTGCAGGCGATAAGACAAAACTTCATGAAGAGGTTATGCGTTTGTGGTTGGGGAAATATGCGATCCTTGCACCTGAAAATCCTGAATCAAGCTTCAATGAAGCTATCAATAAGATAGAAGGACGATATTATCAAAACACGTTTTTCAGATAATGATTAAAGAGGTAAGGGAGAAATAAGATGAATACATTTAAGACAGTTGACGAGTCACAAATAAAAGAGATAGCAGAATGTTATGGTTTAGAAAGAGAAGGAAACTTTAATTATTCAGTCACTTTTATTAGAAAAGTATGGAATTCTTTCGATAAATCGCTTTATTTAGGAAATATCAATAAGGACAATATTTTTATCTTATCAAAAATATTCGAAGATAAAAGCGGCAATAATATATTCCTTTTTAATGCAGATTCTTTCTTAGGGATAGGTACAGAGGTAACGAGATTAGAGGACAAAACTCTCCGTATTTATTTTGATTTTATCAAACATGTTCCTAAAAAATATGTTGATTATTATCCGTTTACTTGTCTCCGGATTGATGGACAGTATAATAAATCAGGGCAACTATATGGTAAGATGGAACGTGGAGCAGATTGGAATATCTCAGAACCCTTAGAGGCAAGATTATACACAAACGAGCACGATGTCATAAAAGCGCTATTATCAAAAATGCTAGATGATAATCTTGAAAGATTAAAAGATATGCCATTTGAGTCATCTAATTGGGGAAGATACAAAAATATCCTGCCTGCAAAATCGTTAGAAAAGATAGAGGCTTAAAATGGACGATCATAAAGTTTACGAGCTCACGAGATTGAATTTAGCTTATCAGAAGCAAGTCATATTCCTGGCTGCTCTGATCCTGCTGACAATACTCGGTATTGGACTGTATATAATAAATATTTACAGATTTGATTTCGCATTGTTTATTGTTTCAGTGGTCATGATCATCACTGGATTAATAGGAGCAATGACAATAGATCAAAAGATGAAGGCGATAAGCAAGAAGATAAAGGGATTGTAAAATGGCGAGTGAAAAATTAATTGAAGCAACCAAACACTTAGATGATATGAATGCAGCATGGGAGTTGATTAATGGAGCAAAAAAAGAGTTAGCAAGAATTTCGGCTGACAAAGCAAAGGTATTAGCTGTAAAAGCCGGTGCGCTTGCTCTTGCTGTAGAGCATGGCAAGAGAACAAAAGAATCTTTGCTTAATGAGATGCTTTCATTAGCAAATGAGATGAAATCGGAAGGATATTAAAAAGAAACACTTGAGGAAAACAAAATGCCAACAGTAAAATTCAGCAAAAAGAGTTTATTGGAATCTTTAGGTAGGAAGATCTCTGATCAAGAATTGCAGAACAGGATCAATTTCCTCGGGACTAATTTTGAAGGAATGGTTGATGATGAATTATCAATCGAGGTCTTTCCTAACAGGCCCGATCTATTATCAGAGCAGGGAATGGCAAGGGCATTAAGATCTTTCCTCAATATTAAAACAGGATTCAAGCAATATGTTGTTAAGAAATCTAATGTCAAGGTCATTGTCGATAAGTCAGTCAAGAATGTAAGGCCTTTTACTGCATGTGCTATTGTCAAGAATCTTAAATTGACAGAAGAGAAAATAAAGGAGATAATCCAGATCCAGGAAAAGTTGCATATAACTTATGGCAGGAACAGGAAAAAAGCAGCAATTGGGATTTATCCTCTAGAGCATATCAAGCCTCCGATTTTCTATAAGGCATTGCATCCTGAAGAGATAAAGTTCAAGCCATTGGACATGAATAAGGACTTGACAGGCCCCCAGGTTTTGGCAATACATCCGACAGGAAGAGAATACGGATTCTTGTTAGAGGGATTGGAGAAATGGCCCATATTCATAGACAGCAAAATGAACATCATGAGCATGCCTCCAATAATTAACAGCAATAATGTTGGAAAGATAAGCGTTCAGACAAGAGATGTTTTTATTGAGTGTTCTGGATTTGATTTTGATTATCTTCATACTTGTCTAAACATCATTGTTACATCGCTTGCTGATATTGGCGGAGAAATAAATAGTGTTGAGATCCAGTATCCTGACAAGAAAAGAACAACACCATTATTAGATGGAAGAGACATGAAATTAGATGTTGATTATGTAAATAAAATACTGGGCCTTGAATTAAAAGAGAATGATCTTAAATTTCTTCTGGAAAAAATGGGTCACGGCCATAGGAGCAGGAAAGCAATCATTCCTGGATATAGGGCCGACATATTGCATCCAATAGACTTGATAGAGGATATTGCTATTGCATATGGTTATGAGAATTTTGAGTCAAAAATATCTAATGCAGCAACTGTAGGAGCAGAAAAGCCAATAGAAGTATTCAACAATAAAGTCAGAGATATCTTGATAGGGCTAGGATTGATTGAAGTAAAGAATGTCCATCTTACTAATAAGGATTATCAATGCAAATTAATGAATTTCAATGTTGAATTAGTAGAGCTTGACAATTCTGTCAATCAGGATTTCAATGTCTTGAGATATTGGATGATTCCAAGCGTTCTGGAGACATTAAGGAACAATAAGCATTATGAATACCCGCAGAATATTTTTGAAATAGGCAATGTATTCAAGATAAATCCGCAGTTTGAGACAAAAGTCCAGGAGTCAGAAAGATTGGTTATTGCATTATGCGGCAATGATGTCAATTACACTAAAATAAAACAATACCTAGATGCATTGATGGAATCCATGGACTTAAAATATCAGGTTGTTGACAGTGATCATACGTCATTCATTAAAGGCAGGGTAGGAAGAGTTTCTGTCAATGAGGAAAAGATTGCATTCATTGGGGAGATACATCCCCAGATATTGATGAATTGGTCTTTAGAAATGCCTGTTGCAGCACTTGAGCTGAATCTGACAGATCTATTCAGGATAATGCATTTCCCTTCAGATGTCAAATTAGAGAAACATGATAAGCACAAGGATCATGCAGAGAAAAAACAAAAACATTCAGAGAAAAAGCACGAGAAGCACAAAGTAAAAAAACATACTGAAAAGAAACACGCAAAACATGCAACAAAGAAGCATTCAGCAAAAAAACACCCTCATTCAGCAAAAAAACACACCCCTAAAAAGGCACATAAGCCCAAATCTCCTAAGAAGAGAAAAAAGTAATTAATTCTTCCTTATTATAAAATGCAAAGAACACCAATAGTATAAAATCAACAGCAAATAATGCCCAGATGACACTCATCAATGATTTATGCGCAATTATTATCTGATAGGTAAGGATTCCGCTGAATGCGACGATTATTGGAATAAAAGCATATTTCTTCACAGCAAGATTATAGATGATGAAGATAGCGCATATAGAAAGGAAAAACAATGCTATAGAATACAATGGCAATAGTTTATCAATATCATACTGTCTTCCAAAAAACAAATTTGTTATAAGCGATGGAAACAACACAAACAATAATGTGATGATTATCCCTGGAGTTATAACAATCTTCAATGTATCCTGAAGGTTTTTCCTTACTTCATCGTTTCTTCCATTACTGTAATATTCAACAATTTTAGGGAATAATACTCCTGCACTTCCTAATGCAATCCCAAACACTAGTTTTGCAAGGATTCCTGCAGCAGCAAAATTGCCTGTCTTTATCTCATCAAAAAAATGCTTAACCAAGACTAAATCAATATTCGACAATGCTGCAAGGCATATCATTGATATGAATACAGGGACAGTGAATTTATAGATCTCTTTTAATTTTATCCTGTGAGGCTTTGTGATGTAAATTCTTTTCAATATATAGACGGAAATTATCAATATGATTATTGAAGAAAGTATCAGTGCTGCAATAACAGACTTCAATCCAAAGCCTATGTAGACAATGATTGCTGCGGTTATTAATTTCAGCATGGCATCAGCAAGCTTATATCTTCCAAGATATCTGAATTCCTGCAATCCTCTCAATATCCCGTCTATAATCGGCATGAGGAAGCTTATCCAGATAATTATTCCAAACAGTATTATCAGATTATGGTCGATATTTAGGAAATCTGCAATAAACTGACTTAATATGATATTTATCAAAAAACCTGCAAGGCCCAACATCAAGAAAAACATGAATGCCCATTGTGCAAGAAATTTCATATTATCATATTGCTCCCTGGTCCTGTAATAAGATATGAATCTTGCAACAACAAAACCAACAGCAGAAAGAGACAACAAAACAATTGAATTGATGGATAATAATGTAACTAATGTTCCGTAATCTCCCGGCCCAAGTTTTCTGCTCATGATTAGATGAAATACTAGTGTAAGTATTGCAATTGCTAAAGAATTATAGCTCACTGTGAGGATGTTTTTTAAAATATCGCTGGAGAATATTCTCAGGTCAATCTTATTTTTTGCTCTTTCCGGATCCATGCTTTTTCCCTTTAATGAAGTGCCTCATTAATTTTTTATTGTATTTATGACCTACAAGATGCTTGTAATCCTTTTTCTTTTGTTTTCTCCACGCTTTTGGCTCTAGGCTTTTTCTGAAAGGCTCTGCTTTCTCAAGCCCTTTATCTATATGGGTAATGACTGTATCAACATGCGGCATTATAGGTTCAGTGATTGTTGTCAACACATATTGTGTCTTATCAGTGATTTTTGTCAACTCTTTATCTGCCATCATCAATGTTGCAGTTGTCTGGTGCAATGCACTGTTTATAGGCTTTGCAAGCACCAAGTCAAAGAATAGCTTTGTCTCGTCAATATTCCTTTTTATGACCACTTCCTTCATTTTGTGGGAGAATATTATTGCTACAAGGGATCTTGCTATTGCAGATACCAAAAAGACAATAAATATTGTCTTAAGGCCGATAACAACACCGATATTTGCAACAAGCCAACTTCCAAGCAATCCTCCAAGCATTACGGCTGTTCCAAAGACAACATTGAAATAAGCAAAGCATCTTGCTCTCTTCTCAGAACTCACTGTTTCGAGAACATAATTGAATGTTGTCAATTCAAACCCTGCCCAGGCAAATCCTGATATTGACTCTGCAAAGATCAGAAGAATAAAAATAAATTCTTTTCCCTCAAAGAATATTCCGAACAGGAACCACCATAAAGGGATTGTTGCAATCAATACTGCGGAAACAATCATTATGTTTCTTGATCCGAATCTTGAGGAATATCTGCTCCAATAGGTCATTGTCATCACTTTGACCAGCATAGGAGCTAATAATACCACAGTATATTGCCAATAAGGAATATTAAGGTCTTTAAGCATGTATACTGCAAAAAATGGGCTTGCTATCATTACAGTGAATGCAATCAATGATCTGAAGATAACAAAATTTCCAAAATTAGTTTCTGGCATTCTTTTCAGGAAATCCTTGAATGAGAAATATGATTCTTTATCAACAACATATTTCGGCTCAAATTGCCTCGTGAGATAATACCATGAGATTAATCTTCCGATAAATGCAATGATGAATAATATTCCAAATCCTGTCCATATGTTGATATTTGAGAAATAATTTAGTATCAATCCTGCCAGTAATACAGAAAACATCATGCTTGTTATGACAAGCTTATTTCTTGTGCTGAAATATTTGGCTCTTTCATCATCTGGAATTACATCTCCGATCCAGGAATTCCATGCAGGACCGACAATATTGGCAAAAATAAGATATAAAGAGAAGATAAAGGTAAGCCATAACATGCTTTTTGTCAGAAAAGGAACAAAGAATAGCGGTAGAAGAATAATTGCCTGAAATAAAATAAACCATGTGACAATCTTTTTTCTGTTTTTAAACTTATCAGTGAGCTCAGCACCAATAATCTGGAACAATGATCCTATAAAAGACGGCACAGAAGCAAGAATACCTATTTCAGAGTTACTTGCACCAAGCTTTATTGCAAAAGGCGTAACATACTGCTCTCCAAAGCCGTACATTATGCTGTAAGCAGATCCATCTACAATAGAATACTTCTTGGTCTTCTCAGTCTGCTCATCAGTCAACTTATCAGGATCAGCCATACTATACTATAAAAGAAGTGTTTTAAATAATTATTGGTATTATTTCTTTTCTTCTTTTCCTGTATCGATATAGAAGCTATATATGCCTTCGACAAATAAGAATGATGCAATTATGGCTGGCAATGATGTCAACAATGATTCAGGAAACTGCATTGCTCCTGACAGGAAATAGATCAAAGCAGGCCACATCATCAATGCACATAATATCCATGAGATTGTTATGAATTGCTTATTGATATGTGCAGTAAGAATGTTTGCAACTTGAACAACAATCAATCCAATGGCAGCGATGGCAATCAATGGAATCCCTAGAATATAATCAATCTGTGTCTAGCCAAAAATGTTTGCGAATAACATGGCCCCAAATGGAAGAAAGATAAATCCTATGATGTAGTCGATCATTTTTATTGTATATTATTTTCTATTCAATGTTGTCAGGCTCACATAGCGTATGATATCGATTGTGTGTCGAGCTATTTGTACTGATTAGTGATAATGCTAGTTCGCTAGCTGACAACATTTATTCAAATATTATCGCGGCATAGCTTACTGAATTCTTATATTGTGAATCTTCTTCAAGATCTGCTGATGTATAATAATGCTCAAGCCTGACTTTTGTTGGTTTCAATGTCTTTAATAAAACAGCAATCGGTATAAATCCGCAGATTGTCATCATGTTTTCCTGCACATATTGCAGCCAGCCATCAACATCAAGCTTTTCAATGAACTCAATAGCCTTTCTGTCTGTCTCATAAATATTCTTCTTGACATCAGAAGAGAAAGGTATGTGGTGATAGTTTCTTCCATAATGAGTAAAGTCAGAACTTACAATAAACACAACTTTTCTATTTAATTCAACAATTGTATCTTTGATATCCAAAGCAAGTTTTGCAATATCAATCTCTGATCCAAGAATCATTGGCAGGATCTTTAGTTCATGCATCTTGTCTTTTGAGACAAATTGCAGGAAAGGGATCTGTACTTCAACAGAATGCTCATCATCAAAAGCAGAATCATCAGATTTCAATTCATCATTTTTCTCAAGGAGCTTTCTTGCAAATTCCTGATCAGTCCTCACTAATCCTAAAGGAGTCTCATAACCATTCATGCCTATCCCACTGACATTATGGACATGGCTTGGACCAATTACAATATATAGGTCAGGGAATTCTGCTTCTGCAACCCCCTTATATGCCCAGGCAGCACATGGCCCCGAATAGACATAACCTGCATGAGGAGCGATAATTGCCTTTATCTTATTAGGCCTTTTATCCAATGGCAGATCTCCAGGTCCGTTCTTGTCCTCAAAACAAGCCGATATCTGCTTGTCTAATGCAAACTCTTGAGCTTCATAGAATTGTCCAGCGAATTGTGCTTTAACCATATTATCACCTTCAATAAAGAACATCCTCACGGATTTATATGTTTTATGGTAAAAGCAAGTGGTGACCAAAAAGTTCAAGTGAGTTTTTTCGTTACCATGAGAAGTTATTTTGTATGTAATACATGAATAGTTTACGGTTAATTGATATTAATCTCAATCGCTTGGATGCCTTTTACGTAAGTTTACTCTGTATTGAATACAGCCTAATCAAAAAACCAAACCACTTCCCTATTTCTTTTATTGATGGATATTGATTATGAGAAAGTCTTACTTCAAGGATGATTATATCATTCCCAAATCTTTTAGCTATTTCTTCTTTTGAAGTTAAAGAATATGCGTTCTTCAATTCGTTTTCATTCGATAAAACTATGTATCTAAATGATTTTGTTGGTTGTGCGTTGGCTACATCATTATATTTCACAGAGTAATGATAATTATATTTCTTATCGTGATACAACCCTAATATTTCGATAAAAAATCTACCTACTTTAAAGTCTGCCGTATATTTTCTATTTTTAATTATTGGAACTTCAACTTGGTGAGAGATTCCTTTGCTGTAAAACCAATCATCTATCTTTCTTTCGTGAGAACTTCGCACTTTATGTCCATCCTTGCATACAAGTTTACCTTTAATTCCATAAATACTCTTCCTAGAGTTTACGCCATATTTTCTCATTAATCTTTGTACTGGTTTGTACCCACAACCATAAATAACTCCGATTTCCATTTCAGTAAGTTCTTGCTTATTATAGAGTTCATCAATTTTTTCTTTACTTAACTCCTTATCTAAAAATCTCTTAAATTCTTTAGTATTTGCAAAAAGTCTAGAAATAGTTTTTGGATTAACTTCTGCATCTCTCAAGACATTAATCCATCCGCCAAATTTTTTATGAGAAATATTCCACAATTTAGAGTATTTTTCTCTAATGTTTTGAGGAGCTAAGTCTTCATTTTTTTCTATTAATCTTCTTGTTTCTGTTAGTACTCTTTCTTTAGTCCAATAACCTGTTGGTTTTTGTTTGTAATATATATGGGGATCTATTCCGCATACTGATAAAGCATTTCCGATAGAACCAAAACGTTTAGTTACAGCAGAATAAAATTTTTTATCTAATTTACGTAATCCACTATCACTTAAGTCTGTTTTTTTCTCGTTTAATTCTATTAATCTTTTTTTGATACCTTCTTTATTATGCCTCCATGGATTTTTTAGAAGTGATTTGTAATCTATTCCTGCAGATTCGACTGCTTTCTGCCAATTATCAAACAGCTTATACGAAGCATGATATACTGAAGTATGATTGTTTCTGATATTCCAACTTCTAAGACTTTCTCTCTTATTTTGAAGTTCTATAATATAATTAATGACGTTTTCTTTAGTCCAATAATTTGTAGGATACTTTTTGATACGCATATTTTGATTAAGAACCTATACATTTATAATTATTTTGAAAAAACGGACGCTATCTTCCCTAACGAATTCTAGTCTACTTCGCAGAATTGATAAGCGAGAACTCAACTTTGAATTTTTCTGACTTCGTCCGAACATTGCACTAAAAATTAGTCTCCATCGAGTGGATATAACAGCGACGCGATGTTAAAATCAATTATTACTCGGGGCAGACACGAACTAAAATTCAAAAATTCACTCTTCCATTATTCTTATAGTTTCTCGCTGCACTTTCAGTATTAATTCCTTTATTTTCTTTAGCTGTTGCAGATCAATGCTTGTTTCAACACCGTAGGTGGAAAGCTCCCTGCTTTCTCTTATAGTCAGATTAATAATGTTCTTTTCAACATCAAGAGTATCAAATCGTGTAACTAAGTCTTTATCTAAGTCTAATTTCTTCTCATTTATCAAATAGAGCAAGACAGTTATTGTACAGGCCTGATTTTTGGATTCATAACCATATTTGGCGAGAATTGCCAAAAAGCAGTGATAGATAGCATAGAATCCTACATTCAAAGCCCAGTCATATATCTTCAGCCTTTCAAGTGTTTGCACCACCCTATAATTATGCTCAGACTTCTTAACATGTTTTTGTGCTAGACCTAAATTTGATCTTGTTTTTACGAGCCGCCTTTGATCTTTCAAACACCATTTCAAATGCTTACCTATTTGTGGCATTTTTTGATTACCTCCACATATTTTTCAGGATTGTGGAATATAAGATTATCAGAGAGTATATTATAGAAAATTTTATCTCCTCTGTTTAATACGGCATCGCTCTCAGTTATTTCTATATATCTTATTGGTTTTTCAACTAACTCAGATTTTCTTATTTCATTCTTTATTCTTTTGATATCTTTTGATTTTTCGATATTGTACATAAGTAAAACATCTACATCGTTGAAATCCTTTGTATTTATAGATGAACCAAAGACCAACCCCATTTCAATGTAATCCTTAAATTTTTTCAGGTTATGTAACAGGACACTTAACCATTTAGGGAACTCTTTTTCTTCTAAACTTAGCGTATATTCCATAAATTTGATAGCAAGCTTGTTATAGTATTCATAGGAAAAAAAGACAGAATTGCCTATTTTCTCCTTTACTAATAATTTTTTACCTGCCAGAATATTACATAACTTATTGGCATGAGCATGATTAATATTTAATATTCTGGATAATTGCCTGGCGTTATATCTATCCTTGTAATGCTTAAACAAATATTTAGCTATTTGAATTTCAATCTTCGTAAATTGTGTGTTTTTAACAGCCATATGTATTCTAAGAACATACATCATATATAAACTTTGCGGTTTTTAACCGCTCTCTGCTCTTACTTATAAGATGTTATTATAATATTATTTTAATAAACTATAAATATCCATTCATATTCGTACAATCATGAGGGGGTTAATCATTGTATTTATGATTATTTTGATTGCTGGTTGCTCAAATAATATCCAGAACATCAATACTCAAGAAATATCAACTACTTCTTCAAACGAGGTGCCTAGCATGAAAATTTCAAGCCCAGAATTCCAGAATAATGGTTTTATTCCTAAAAAGTTCACCTGTCAAGGAGAGAATATCAATCCGGAATTAGTATTCAGTGATGTTCCGGAGAACGCGAACTCTCTTGTATTAATCATGGATGATCCTGATGCGCCTATGGGAACTTGGGATCATTGGATATTGTTCAGTATTCCTGCGGATGTAAAAGAGATCATTGAGGATTCTGTTCCAATGAATGCTGTTCAAGGATTGAATAGTTGGCCTAAGAATGAGTATGGAGGCCCGTGTCCTCCATCAGGAACCCATAGATATTTCTTCAAGTTATATGCTCTAGACAAGATGCTTGATCTGGATGAATCGGCAGATAAATCTGTTGTTGAATCAGCAATGGAAGGACATATAATTGCAAAGGCAGAATTAATTGGATTATACAGGAAAGGATAAATGTTAGAGATATTACCATAAACTTTAAATATTCTCTTGATTAATTTCATTAAGGGTGATTTTATGACTGATAAATTATTGCCATTAGCAGCTATGGAAAGAATACTCAAGAAGGGAGACTCAAATATCAGGGTCAGTGATCCTGCTAAAGCTGAATTAAGAAAAGTTCTTGAAGAATATGGAGAGGAACTATCAAGGATTGCAGCAAGATTTGCAATGCATGCTGGCAGAAAGACAATAAAAGCAGAGGATGTCCGGCTAGCATTAAAGCATAAATAATATGGAAAAGAAAAAATTAGTAATTGGAATAACAGGAACATTAGTTTCAGGAAAAGGCACTGTTGCAGAGATATTGAAATCAAAAGGATTCAGCCATATAACATTATCTGCTATAGTGAGAGAGGAAGTTGCAAAGCTAGGGCTTGAGCCCTTAAGGCAGAACCTCCAAGATGTTGGCAATAATCTCAGAAAAGAATTTGGAGGACAAGTGCTCGCTGAAAGAGCATTAAACAAATTTAAATCATACGACAATCCATTGATCATAGATGGGATAAGGAATATAGATGAGATCAATTTCCTCAGGGAAAATTCTGATTTCAAATTAATCGGTGTTGATGCTCCTGTCGAACTGAGATGGCAGAGATTGAAGAATAGAAATAGGGATTCAGACTTATTGAATCATGATAAATTCATAATTGATGATGCAAGAGATCGAGGATTCAATGAGCCATTAAATGGCCAGCAAGTAGGCATGTGCCTTGTCCAGGCAGACTTCTTGATCAATAATGATGAAGAATTCACAGGACCAATGGAGAATTCTAAGCTATATAGAGAAGTGAATGAGATATATAGAAAGATTAGGAAGTAGATTATCTTTTTACAGCTTTGATCACCATGAATCCTGGTGTTTTCTTTGCATCTGAACCTAACTCTTTGTCAATATCCTCGATGAAGTGTTCTAGATAGAAATGTTTGAAGAATTTAGGAGATAAATATTCTGCAAATGTATGTGTGGGGATTAATAATTTTATTTTTTTATTATACAAACTAATTTTTATATTTTCCCTTATATGATATGCTTTCTTCTTATACCCCACGAGCGCTCTGATGGGGTGATCAACAACTAATATTAATATTCCTCTTGATTTAAGGATTCTTGCCATTTCTTCATATCCCTTATCCATATCTTCTAGATAATGAAAAGCAAATCTTCCTAACACAACATCAAATTGATTGTTTTTGAAATAAGTGTTATCGATACTTGCAACAGATAATTTTTGTGGATCTTTAACTAATTTTTTTGCTTCATTTATCATTACTTGAGAGGAATCCATACCCCAGATTTCTTTCGCGTCTAATTTCTCATATAATAATATGTCCTTTCCATGGCCACATCCAATATCAAGAATTATTTTTCCTTTCAAATCTGGAAGACATTTTTTCATTGCTTCCGTAGGCTTGTCAAGTTTAGTTGTGAAAAACTTTTTTTGTAACTTTATATATCTTTCACCTATTTTATCATACTGCTTATTTATATTCATGATCCTATCATCTAATCAGAATTTATTAATTTATTCCTTCCACTCTTCATCAAACACATCTTTCAACGATTTACATCTCTTCCAATATTTTCTTCCAAGAATATTTTATCTTATGTTTATCCAATACTTCTTTGAATATCAAAGAATTTTCAACAAGGATTTTTATCGCTCCACTCGTCATTCTCGTTCCTTTTAACTGATCAAGCAGTCCTTTTGTTGTTCTTCCTGATAATATATAGTTGAACTTAATCTTTTCTGTATGATTCAGGCCGTCTAATGTATAGAAAAATATGCCATATGATCTAAAACCTAGTTTTTCTGAAATTTTTATTCCATCTAGAAGACTTATCCCTTCTAAAATTATTCCTGTCCTGGCAAGGAACGATGCTGAAAAGAAATCCTTAAGTAGCATTTGCTTAATATCTAATTTATTTACAATTGGTTTTACCTTATCTTTGATTTTCTCAATTGCTTCTAATCTATAATTTAAATCTCCTTCAAGGAAAATCACAGCAATATCTATATCGTTGTATCTCTGCTCACTGCGTGTTGCAGACCCATAAAGCACAATGTCAAAAACGCTCTTGTTCTTTTCAGATTTTAAGATTTTTCTTAATTTGTTCAGCATATTGTTTTAGGACAGGCGCTGTTTCTTTATCCATCTTTGCAGTATAGCTTTGCTGATAGAAGGGAAATGTTTTGTTTGCAATGCGATACAACACAGGATATCTTTGTTCAAGTATCCTGAAACGATCTGTGTGGCTTGACGGAATCAGTTGTTCATCTATAAAGATTGCAAGATCGCATCCAGCAGCTATTGCTTTAAAGAATAATGTTGTTGCTACGTTATACTTTGATTTTTTGAGTGCTTCTTCTGCACTTTCAAAGTATTCCTTGAAATTATTCCTCAATATTTCTTCCCGCGCGTCCATGTTGTATCATATAACAAATAAGTAGTATTTATACTTTNNTCACTCCTTCCACTCTTCATCAAACACATCTTTCAATGCTTTTGACTTTTTAGGGCCTATCAGATCGACATCCTGCAATTCTTTTTCAGAAGCATTGACAATATTCTTTACTGATTTGAAATGTTTCAATAAAGGTCTTGCACCGCCCATGCCGATGTTAGGCAATGCTGAAATAAAGTATTCTTGCTGCTCTTTTAATGATAATGGCTTGGCAAAATGATATGTGATTTCTGTTTTTTCATCTAATTGCTCTTTTTTAGCAATCATTATCAGTATTTCTGCAGTCTCCTTTGCATGTTTAGTTTGGATTATAGGAATCCCGTAAGATACTGTTATTGTTATCAACATTCCTCTGATTGCATTAGGGTGGATTCTTCTAACAGAATAAATATCCTCATTTCCCTCAATGATCAATATCGGTTTCTCGTATTTTTTCAATTCCTTTAATTGTGTAAGCAATCTTCCATCAATTATTGAATCAACAAAATCCTGAACTGTTTTATATTCAATAATTACTCTGCTGCTTAATAAGAAATCACCAATAGATAATTTTTCGAGCCGGAGATTGATATTTTTATCAATAATCTCTTTCAAGACATTAGATCCTTTCTCTCTATAATCTGCAATAATCTTAAATGTTTCATTTGCTTTTTCTTCTTTTATCTTTTTTTCCGAATAGTCATGTAATGTCGATGTTGAATTGGCATCATCTTCTTTCTCATTATTGAAATTACTTAGTTGAGCATTATTCTTGATGACATCAATAGATCTATACATTCTTTTTTCCTTATTCCTTGCAACATGATAATACACTTCATCTATCGTATCTTTAGTTATCAACATTATTATTTTTCCTTTTTCCAATCTCCCAGTTCTTCCAGATCTCTGGATCTTTCTTATAGCTGACGGTACCGGCTCATAGAATATCACTAAATCAACCTGCGGGATATCCAATCCTTCCTCTCCGACAGAGCTTGAAACAAGAACATTGAAATCAGAAATGGAGAATTGCTCAAGCATCTCTTTCTGTTTTTTCTGGCTTAATCCAGTATCTTTCTTTTTAGCCTGTCCTACAAAAAGCTTTGCCTTGAATCCAGAATCATTGACCATCTTAGTTATTCTTGATCCAGAATTCCTGTATTGGGAGAATATGATTATCTTTTTAGAGGCATTTTCTTCAATGCTGTTATCAAGCTCTTCTTCTATTATTCTTTTTAATTCCAATAATTTAGGATGCTCTGCATTAGTATGCTGTAATTTAATATATGCTGACCTGAAATTAATATCCTTAACGAGATTCTGGGTTGCTTTTGTTTTTCCGGCAGCTGCTTCATGCTGCAGTTTATCCATATATTCCCTTAATTGTTCAAAGCCCTGTGTTTCAAGAAGCTCAACAGCATGCTGAATTTTCATTATTTCAGCAAGCAAGCTTACAGATTTTAGGATCTCAAAATTCTTTTCTCCCTTAGCGATCTTTGCATGGATAGCTGCCTGCAATCCGAGAAGATTCTTCTTGCTGTATTGGAGATTCCTGCTGACAAATCCATAATTCTCTAATTCCCTGGTTTTTGATTTGATTGTATTATCAAAATATCTTTTTATATCCTTAAAAACATCCGGAAGCTCAACAAAAACCTTTTCTATCTCAACATCCTGCACATAAGGATTGACATCAACATCATCAACGGTCCTTATTTCTATCTTTTCAATAAAAAGATTGCTGCATACTTCCCGGATCTTTTCATTATCAGAACCAGGAGATGCAGTAAGGCCGAGGATTCTAGGATAAAGCGCTTTTTTCATGTATTGTTTTGCAACAAAATTATAGCTATAATCACCTGTACTCCTATGGCATTCATCAAAACCTAGCAGAGAAACATCAACTAATGAAATCCTGCTGGACATAATATCATTTTCCAATCCTTGAGGTGTTGAGAATACTATTTGGGCATTCTTCCAGAGTTCCTGACGTTTTTCTGGAGCAACAAATCCTGTGAATATAGCCATCCTGCTTTCATCTATATTGAAATGTTTCTTGAACACTTCATAATATTGTTCAATCAAGGGTCTTGTGGGTCCGAGAAGAAGGATCTTGCTCTTAGGATAAAGATTCAATCTATAAGCCGCCATCATCAAGAATATGGCTGTCTTGCCGATTCCGGTAGGAAGGACGACTAATGTATTATGCAATGTGCAGGTGTTGAATATCGATTCCTGATACAGTCTTGGCGTGAAGTCTTTCAGATGCATTTTATGCTCTTGTTCCAATCTCGGGTATTCATCCAGTGTAACTATTGGTGATGCTAGGGCCATATATAAAGCTGATTAAGAATCCTTTATATACCCTGCGGGAGGTTGGCTAGTGTGTCTAGTGAATAGAATTATATTACTAGGTTGACTGCTCATGGTTTATTTATCCTTTTCCAAGCAGCCACTTCCATGCCGGAATAACTTTTATCTTCTTGTTTTTGAGTTTTAAATTCTCTTCCTGATCCAGAGTGATTATTATCCCTTCTTGTAGTTTGTATGTGGTCATTGCATCCATTAATCCGTCAATTTCTCTTTTCCTTGTTTGAGGATCAGAGATATTGACACATACTTGCAAGGCTTTTGTTATCTTCAATCCTTCTTTTATTACAAAATCGCATTCTCTTATTTTATTATGGTAATAAACATTATATCCCTTTCTTATTAGTTCTATGAATATGAGGTTCTCTAATCTCTTCCCCCTGTTTTCTGTAAAATTGAACGCTATTACATTCAAGAAACCAATATCTAATGAATAGAATTTTGATGAAGAGGTTTTCTGTTTTTTTATTGAATAATCAAATAGGTCGACTTTTTTTGCGACAAATACTTCTTCAAGGAAGTGAATATAATTTTTTATCATACTTAGGCTTTTTATTGAAGATACCTGTTTCAGTGTGCTGTAAGAGTAGATATTGCCTGCATGTGAAAATAAATAGACTATTAGATCGTTTAATTCTTTGACCTTTCGGATATGGTATCTACGGATTATGTCCTTATTTAGAATATCTTCAAAATATTGTTTCGTGAGTTCTGTATCATCATTCCGTATGACTAAAGGAAATCCTCCTATGTCAAGATATTTGTGAAAGGAACTGACAATATCTGATTTTTCCGAACTGGTCTTATAATCAATGCTAATTCCCTTCAGTCTCAGAAATTCTGTAAACGAGAAAGGATATAGTTTTATGATCTTATTCCTTCCAGTCAAATAAGTCGATATCTCTGAGCTTAGAAGTTTAGAATTTGAACCGGTAACAAACACTTTAATGCCTTTAGCATTGAGGTTATTAACCCATTTTTCCCAATATTCGATGTTTTGTATTTCATCCAGAAAATAGGTTGTGTTCGAACCCTGTTCGATCATGTTGTCGATATCGCTGAAATTGTTCATATTAAAATCTGTAAATCTTATATCATCGAAATTTATATATACTTTTTTTCCGGGGATTTTTTTGGATATGAGCTTCAGCAGTGAACTTTTGCCACATCTGCGAACACCGCTTATGATTATGATCTCATTGCCTTTAAGATATTTATCAATCGATATATCCCTTTCTATTAATCCCGCATTGTCATTGAATACTTTTTGCTGATCGTTGATAATTAAACGAAGTGTCTCTTTGTCCATACTTGTGTTAATGCGCCAGGCTTTATAAAGCTTTCTTTTCTATTTTATAAGTGTTTATAAAAGCTTAGTAATTAGAAATGTTCATGCTTTATCAGATTCGGCAGACAGTGTCTGCCAGATTCTGTGTATTATATTCGATTTAGCTGATCAGTGTCTGACTTAATAGATATGAACATCATATAAATACCCTGCGGGAGGTTGGCTAGTGTGTCTAGTGCGGGAGTGAGAAATAATCTGGGCGGGGCTAGTACTGTTCAACTGTTGGAATCTAATTGTGTGTCTTGTATGAGTTTCATTTTTCTGTCTGTTGTTCCTATTCCTACTATTTCGCCATCGCACCAGAAGAATTCTAATTTGTCATTTCTCAATTCTTGTCTCATCTTTTTCTCTAACGCTCCCAGCTTTCTGTGGTATTTGAGTGTCAGTTGTTTACTTTCCTTCCAGTATGGCGTGAGCTTTTTGATTGGTATTTGTTTCATTGTTGTTCTCCTATCATATTTTTTATTTCTGTATCGTTCATAAGTTCTGTTGTGGTTATTACTTCTACTTTGTTTTGTTTTTTAAGTTCTGCATCATTGCTCCATATTGGTAGTTTTAGTTTTATTGCTAGTGCAAAGAAGTCTATGTCGTTTGGGTCAGGAGATATTTTTAGTGCATATTTTAAGGTTTTAGAGTATTCGTCTATTGGTATGAATTTTATTGCTATTGCCAGATTGAATTTTATGTGTTCGAATTCTTCGTTATTTAAATTATTTTTATTCATTATATGTTTTTTGTATTTGTTTATCTCTTCTAATGCGAATTCTGGAGCAAATAGCTCCATTTTCTGGTGCATTAATATTTTCCTTGTTATGGAATATCTCCAGAAATGGCTAAACAATATGTTTGTGTCTACTATTAGTTTCATAATAATCCTTTCTTCTTTAGCGTTTCTATTCTACCCTCTCTTGATGCATGTTGTAGTTTTACTGCCCAGTCTGCTGTTTCTTGTTCATTGCGTAGGTTTTTCTTTAAATGTTCTATTTCTTTCATTTCTTTAACCTTCTCTTCTATTGATTTTTTGACAAATCCTGACCAGTTCATTTCAGGGAATTTTTTCATCAATTCTCTCGTATCTTCAGGTACACTTACAGTTATTGATACCATAAAATCATCCTCCTTTGTTAAATAACGTAAATATGTTAATATATTTAAATATTTCGCTTTTGATTGAAAAATAAAGCAAAAGTCCCAAAGGATTATCCATACAGGTCGGTCGTGGCTATTAGTTATCGTACTCGCTTTAGGCGCCTACTTTTTGACCCTGAAGAAACATTATCTACTAATAAGTAATTATGAATAGAAATATTTATAAAGTGCGAATTCTTGAGCTTTGGGCGTTGTTGTGCCTGAATTTCGGCTTTTGGGTAATTAGTGGAGGCTGGAATTCGTGAAACAATTGTATCTTCGTAAAAATTGGTTAGTTGAGTATGAGTCTATTAAGAAAGAGGTCGAGGTTCGTTTTGGTGTGGAATATCTTCGCAATTTCACGAAGATAATGGCGAGAATTGCTCAGTATCATTACAAGAAGAAATCGGTGCTTCTAGGCAAGGAACGTGAACTTTACGCATTTCTCATGGAGAAAGGACACAATCCATTCAAAGTTTACAGGTGGTGCTTGATTGAAAGAATACCAGAAGCAATACGCTTCCAATTAAAGAATGGCATGATAAATCAGAAGACAGCATTACACATACACTTCAAAAATCGGCACGAGAGCGAGAATTCAATTTGTGTCGCGATTAGAGTTCAGGGTTTACAATTAGTGAGGTCGATGTAAAAATGGCACAATTCAAAAATAAACGGGGAAAAAATCAAAACGAAGGAAAGAATAGAACATTGCCTAATGTCTTTAACAAAAAACAATTATTAGAATTGTTTACTGCAATAGAAGAGACGGATATTTTTGTTGCATGTCTTTTGGCACTATTTTGTGGTTTAAGAATTAGTGAAGTATGCCAACTAAAAAGACAAGATGTAGACTTAGTAGACTGTAAAATTAAAATTATACAGGGTAAAGGCAGTAAGGACAGATATGTAATGCTACCCTCTTCGATTAAGCCTTTACTTGAGAAGTGGTTTAGAATTACTGAATCAGAATATTTTATTCCAACAAGTTCAAAGACCGGAATAAGTACGAACTATTTATCAATAAAATTCAGAGGTTATTTGAAAAAAACTGGCTTGTTAATTGAGTGGAATAAGACGTCTGTTGGACAAAAGAGGCATTTGTATAGTTTTCATACATTAAGGCACACATACGCAACATACTTGCTAGAGAGGGGCGTTGACTTATATTATATTCAGAGGAGTCTTGGACACAGCGATATTTATACAACACAAATCTATGCATATATTAGCAGTAAAGATTTGAAAGAAAAGATAGAGAAAGCATTCGACAACAAAACACCAACATCAAAAAAAGAAGTGACTAACACATCGAATGTTTTGCTTAATGATCCTATTGAAGTATTAAAATTAAGGTATGCTAGTGGAGAAATTACGAGAGATGAACTACAGGAAAGAATAGAAACAATAAATGCAATGAACAAAAATGCAGAGTTATTTTAGTCACTGGACAAATACCCGTGAAATATATAAATTCCAAATATATCCCTTTAGGAGGATTGATTATTATGAACAAAGACAATGCACTAGTAGTATTTCAGGATAAGAAAATCAGAAGAATCTGGCACGAAAATGAATGGTATTTCTCGGTTGTAGATATAATTGAGGTGTTGACTGACAGTCCTACTCCTAGACAATATTGGGGAAAAGTAAAAGATAGAGAGTTTAGTCAACTTGAGTTGTCCCCAATTTGGGTACAACTGAAATTGTCATCTACAGATGGCAAATTTTATGAGACAGATTGTGCCAACACTAAAGCAGTTTTTAGAATAATACAATCTATTCCATCTAAGAAGGCAGAACCATTCAAATTATGGCTTGCAAAAGTCGGATATGAAAGAGTTCAAGAAATAGAGAATCCAGAACTAGCTCAAGAGCGAATGAAAGAATTATATGAGCAAAAGGGCTATTCTAAATCCTGGATAGATAAAAGATTAAGAGGAATTGTAGTTAGACAAGATTTGACTGATGAATGGAAGAAACGTGGCGTTACATCGCAAGAAGATTTTGCAATACTAACTGCAGAGATTAGTAAGGCAACATTTGACATGACACCAGCAGAATACAAAAAATTCAAGGGACTACAAAAGGAAAACTTGAGAGATCATATGAATGATTTAGAACTAATATTTTCAATGTTAGGTGAAGCATCAACTTCGGAAATAGAAAAGACTCAAAACCCTGAAACTTTTCCAGAACACAAAGTTGCATCAAGAAAAGGCGGTAAGATATCCAAAGATGCAAGAATAGCATTAGAAAAAGAAAGTAAAAGAAAAGTCATCAGTAAAGAAAATTATCTAGATGAGCCAGAAAGTAAGAAGCGACTAGAACAAAAATAGGTAAGATATTATGGGGAGCCTAGATATATATGGTAGGGTAGACATTATACGGTGACCTTTTTTAGTGACTTTTTCAATGTTTTTTTTAGTCGGTGTGTTGTCGTTTTACACCCGTTTTTTTTGGGTGTGTGTTTTCTAGCATTTTTTGTAATGTTTCTGACACCCGATTTCTTTGGGTGGTTATTCCATATTTCTTGTATTGTGCTTGTAGGTTTCTATTGGATACAACAAAGAACCACCTTTTAGGATATTTGTTGTTTAGGTAGTGTACCTTATTTTTTAGTTGTCTTTCTTTTCTTAGGAGTGTTCCTGTTTCTATTTCTATGGCATATTTCTTGTTGTAATGTATGAATGTTATGTCTGCATCTTTAGTGTCATGTTCTTCTATTTTTGTAACATCAAAGTCTTCTAATAAACGTTTTACCGACCATACTAGGAATGTGTGTGTTGCTGAATGATTCATTATTGGTCTGACGAATGCTGTGAGAATTTTCTTTTGATATGCGCAGTATTCATTAACTTGTTTGTGTTTAGATTTTCTTAAAATATTTTTTTCTTCTTTTGTTAGTCTCTGGCTTAATATTACATTTTCTGTGCGATGTGTTAAATTATATTCTTTAACTGCGTTTTTGGAATTCTCGTTCATTAATATTTCATTTCTTTCCGTCTGTATTTTATCTAATTCTTTCTGTTCAATATTTTTTGTCATTTGTATTTGGTTGATTTCCGATTCTAATAATTTTTTCTTGATTTTGTAATTTAGTTCTTGTAATTTAGATTCGAATTCTTTATGAAATTGCCCTAATGCTTCCCCCGAATATTTTTTGCTTCTAAAATATTCTTTCTTGCGTTTTAATTCATCTAGTCCTATATTGTCTAAATTTGTGTGTATTAATCCGAAGATCTCATTCTTTTCTGCTCTAGAATGGAATTTTTTAGTGTTATATTCCTGTCGTAATCTAATAATATCTTTAGGAATATTATAATTATAATATAGAAATAGTATTAATGCAATTGATCCGTGTAGTATAAAAGATATTGATACTATATGAGGATGAGATATTCTATAGATAAATAATAGTATAATAATGAAATTTGTTGTGTGTATTAATATTTGAGATATGATTTTTGCTTTCTTTTTTTGTAGTATGTTTCCTCTTATGTAGAAAAATATAATTGCAAAGAACCATAATACAATTAATATTCCTATTCCAATTCTGATTAAGTTATTTATTAGAATTGTTTTGTCGACTTCAGTAAACCACTTATATATTATTAATCCTGTGGCTAATAGGATTATTGCATAATAAATATTAGGATTCTCTGTTTGTGAATCTTTTGCATTAGTCATAGGAAGTTCAAGAGGTTCTCATTTTTTACTTCTTGTTTTTCTGTTTCTTTGTCCCATACTTTGCTGAAATCATCGATTACACGCTGTCCACTATAATTTAGGTATATGTCTGTGGTTATTAGGCTACTGTGCCCTAGAATGCCCTGTAATGCGCGTACGTTGCCACCACGATGGAGATAGCATACTGCAAATGTGTGCCTTAAAACGTGGGGACTAACCGGCTTTCGAATTCTTGCTTTGTCTGCCACCGCCTTGACTCTTAATTGAATTAATCGCGGACTAATGTTTATCTTCTTTTTTTCTTTGAAGAATTCTGTTAAATAAAATCTGGCGGTTTTGCTTAGTGGGATGACTCTTCTTTTGTTTCCTTTACCTATTGTTGTGATGCATCCTCTCTGCCAACTAATCTCTTCTTCACCGAGTTTGCTGAATTCTGATACCCTCATCCCTGTTTCTAAGAGGACATTAATGATTAATTCTTCTTCAAATGTTGTACATGCTTTTTTTAATGCGTGTATCTCGTCTTCCTCTAATGGTTCTCGCTTATAGTCAAAAGGCATTTATTTCACCCCCCACATATTTTTATTAGTTCGAGAATATATATAATGTGTTCTCGGATTATGTAATACAATTCTACACTGTTACATGTCTCATAATTCTTTGGTTTACTATAATTTAATACATTGACTAGGATAATGTAATACATTCTATAATTATTAACAGAATTAGGCTTGTTTATTATTAGAACTCAGAGAAACGATAGCTCAGAGCAGGCAACCTATTTTAGATAAGTTGTTACTTACAAGTGATTATGAAACCGAAACATTTATATATAAGTTATGCTTACTCTATAGTAGTTACATATAATTTGTATGTTAAATATAGGGGCTTGATATATAATGACTAACACAAATCCTTGGAAGCATGTAGATCCTGGTGATATTTCAAAGAATCCATACTATAAAAAACAAGATGCAAGTATTCCTACAGGAAAACCCGATTCTGGCATTGATCCTATTACTTCTGCAAAGCTGTCTGTTGGAGCGTATTCTTTTATTGAAGCTAAACCGTATTCTCAAGCAGTGCATAAACTTCAAGTAGCACTTAAGACATCTCCATCTTCTGTTCATCCATTATTTAATTTAAGTGCCACACAAAAAGTGTATAGGCCATTAACATTCAAAGAGAATATTGAAGCAAGAATTAATGATTTTGAAACAAAAACTAATCCAGACGGCTCTCCTAGAAGCAATGATGATCTTAAGAAACTGTTTTTAGTATATCTTGATTCGTGCACTGGAATAGCATATAAGGCTGAAAGCACTAGATTCAAAATCGATCCTGAATGCAAGACATTAATAACTATAAATAATAGTTTTAATCAGGCATTTCATCCTATTGATTATAGTACATTCAATGGTGTTGAGTTAGATTCGTCTAAAGATGTTTATAATTCCTTATTGTCTAAGTCTAAATTTTTAGATCATGAAGGATATAGATTGTTATATAGTGATGATAAAAAATTAATGAATACGTACTGGGATATAGTTCATTCATTAAAATCTCAGGATAATTTGATGAGTTTTTGGGTTAAGCAAAATACTTCGACAGATGAGTTGCGGGCGTTGTACGTCAATAACATAAACAATAATTCCAATGCTAATGGTAACAACAACCTTAATAACAATGCTCGTTTCTTGCTAATAATCCAGGCAGAGACCCCTAAAATGCACTTATTCGAGAGGCTTGTTTCTTACGACAATTTGCTCTTGGCANNACCTTTAGAAACATTTATTATAAGAGATCCGAAAACACGAAAAATCTCTAGGTCCGACTTCAGAGACAGAGTAGTACATCACGCATTATGTAACATTATTGAGCCGATATTTGATAAAACATTTATGTACGATTCTTATGCTAATAGAATTGGCAAAGGAACATTGAAAGCGATAGAACGATATTGTCAATTCCAAAGAAAAGCATCAAAAAATAACACTAAAAGAATTTATATCCTCAAAGCTGATATTAAAAGATATTTTGATAACGTCAACCATCAGATATTAATAGAAATTGTCAAAGAAAAGATTACAGATGAAAAAATTTTATGGCTAATACAGATAATACTAGAAAACCATCACACATCAATAAACGGAAAAGGTATGCCACTTGGCAATTTAACGAGTCAGTTCTTTGCGAATGTGTATCTTAATAAACTAGATCAATATATAAAACACGATTTAAAAATTAGATACTATATCCGCTATGTTGATGACTTCGTAATAATGTGTGATTCAAAAAAAGAACTTGAAATGTTTGATGAAAAAATTAATACTTTTCTAAAGGAAAGATTAGACATAGCATTACATCCTGAAAAAACAAGAATATACACTGTGAAAGAGGGCGGCGAATTTTTGGGCTTAAGAATATTCTATCATCATAAACTGCTGAAAAGGTGTAACATTAGAAAATTCAAAAACAAACTATCAGGAATAGTTTATAATTTCAATAAAAAAGAGACCGATTATGATACAATATATGATTTGCTTGAAGGATGGATTGCATACAGTAAAACAGCCAATACATATGCCCTTAGAAATAATCTTCTAGAACCAGTAGACACCAGATTCGCTGGAGAAATATCGACAAAAGAATACAATAGATATCTAAAAACACAGAAGTCAAAGAAAAAACCATAATTTCAAAGCTCAATTTTTCCGTCTAGAATGAGAAGATTTATAAAAATCATCACCCATCTAAGTATTAGTTTTGCTCAGTGTGGCGGAACTGAAAAGTTTAAAGAAACCTAATTGAGCCGAAATAAAACGCTAAGACAATTCGCAGGAATTCTGCGGAAAAGATTGCGAATAACAAAGACGCACGCCCTAAAAAGCGCACGGTGTTGAGTTATAACTAATGAGTAGCAACCTTTCCGAAATATTTATATACTATTAATATTTCCTCGACTTCATGAGTGGCGGATTATCAAAAATATATATCAGTGAACAATATCTTGAAAAATGCCTTACATATAAAAAAAACGCAAATCGTGAAGTTTTTTCATTATCTGACAAGAGTTTTATTTCGACAAATGGTAGCGTCATTATCGAAGTTCCCACTTCACAAATAAGTAATATTAATGATCTTCAATTTAGTAAAAATGACTCTTTAACTAAGGTGTTTAATTCTCAGGCTGACAAATTCAAATCATTTGCAGATTTACCGAACGTAAAAATTTCAGAGTTATCTGATCTGGTTATTAAGCAAGAGCTTGGTGTTGAATTTAATAAAACTCTAAGAAAATTTAATAGATACAATTGTAGCTTGTCGTATTGGGGTTGTACCATAAAACAAGGTTTAGCATTAGGCTATGATTATGATCACTGTGGCAGTTGTCTTGAAAATCGTGGAGAGTCTTTCCTCATTGCAAAAGTAGATGAATCAGTCACTATCGGGAAAAAAGAGCTAATAGTGAATAAATCCATAAATGAATCGGACCCTAAAAAAGTAAATTATTATTCACCAATTAGTCCGGAGAATTTAGAATTAGTTAAAGAATTATTAAACGATATGACCCTGGATATTAAATTTTCCAGGATTCTGCCTAAACAAAATTTTGACTTCGGATTCTTGAAGAGTAAAGATGCGGAATCAAGATTAACAAATCACATCAACGATTACTTTAATAATAAGTGGAATTCAACTCAGCGTACTGTTAACTTTGTTTCTCAGTACAGCAACGATAACAATGGGTGTATTCATGTAATTACGGTTCCCGTAAAAAAAAATTCAATTTAGGGCTCGTGATTTTCTCTCCTATTTATTTCACACCTTCAGAATCTTTATAAAGATGTGCTTGTTCTTGCACTAGTGTTTATGCTTGATATGTTAGCAAGATATTTACCCTGTTGTTAGCATGCTCACATAAAATATTTATTTGATGTAATTGTTATCGCGCTCACATAGAATATTAATATGATTGTATGCCGATTTATTTGTAATAAGTGTTACATTTCAGAGTTCGCCAGGCGATAACAATAAAAATAATAATGAAACTAAAGTTAATAATAAGAACAAATATAAATGAAATGTAAATAATGACAATGGTGAAACAATGTATGACCTAATAATTGTCGGTGGAGGATTGGCAGGCATAACAGCTGCAATATATGCTGCCAGGAAGGATATGAATTTCATAATCATCAGTCCAGAATTCGGGGGAGAGATAGCGAACACCCCTACGGTTGAGAATTGGCCAGGAATAAAGAGCATAAATGGTATAGAGTTGGCAGAGAATTATGTTGAGCATATGAAAAGCCTCAATGTAAAGATTGTAGAGAACTTTGTTACAGAAGTAAAGAAACAGGATGATAATTTCATTGTCAATACATACGAAGGAACATACGAATCTAAAACAATAATCTGGGCAACAGGATCAAGATATCGTGAATTAAAAGTTCCGGGAGAAGAACAATTCAAGGGCAGAGGAGTTACATATTGCTCAACATGTGATGGGCCTTTATACAAGAATAAAATGGTTGCAGTTGTCGGAGCAGGAAACAATGGCCTGACATCAGCAATATACATGGCAAATATTGCAAAAAAAGTATATCTATTGAACAAGAATCCGCAATTAAAAGGGGATCCGATACTCGCAGAAAAACTTCTTAACAATCCGAAAGTCGAAATAATGAACAATACTCGTGTAAAGGAAATAAAAGGAGACAAGAAAGTCACATCATTAATCACAATGGATGATAAGGAGATTGTTGTTGATGGAGTAATAATAAATGTTGGTTATGTTCCAATAACAGATCCCATAAAGGATATTGTTGAGTTAGATTCATCAGGATATGTTGCTGTTGACAATAAGAACATGACTAAGGTTCCAGGATTCTTTGCAACAGGAGATGTAGTTAACAATCCATACAAGCAATTAGTCATATCTGCTTCTGATGGCTGCAAGGCAGCACTAGGAGTGTTTGATTATCTATCGATGAAAAAGTGATGTTATGAAGAAAGAGGATCTTGAAAAAGAGAACCGGGAATTAAGAAAAGCAGTCCTCAAGGAATTGCAATTGATTGAAGAGGATGTCAAGAACTGNNAGAAATTGCTGAATTCAATTAAGGATGTAAATCCTTTGTTTCAATCTGAAGCAATTTCTGACATATGAAAAAATGAGCAAGGAGCTTGAAGAAAGGGATGAATTCTTGAAAGATCTATTAGAATCCCTTCGTGAAGCAAGAAGAGGAGAGGTTGAAGAGCATAAGTAAATTGCTTATTTTTTGTTTCACGTTAGTAGTGTTTTTTTATGTAAGATATTCTTATCTTAGAACCCTCGTTGATATTTGATTAAATCACAACATTTTTAAACTTCCCTATATTTAGGGACTTATAGGCTTAATAATAGGGAAAGATGATAAATAACAAAAACAGGATACTGAAATATTTTGCAGAAGAACCCTGGAAGAGATATACATTCACAGAGCTTATGCAGATTTCAAGGATAAAATCCAAAAGTTATGTTGATTCAACAATAGAGGAATTCATAATGGACAATATAATAAAAAAAGAATTAATAGGGCGTCTTCCTGTCTATTCATTGAATATAAGCTCTACAAAAGCCAAAATATATGCCGGATTCATTCTGGAGTATCTTGCGTGGAATAAAAAAAATTTACCTTATACTGCTTTAGAAAAATTGCTCCGTAAATTGCCTGTAAAGGACTATGTGTTCATAATAACCGGTAGCTATTCAGAGAATAAGCAGAAAGACAATTCAGATATTGATGTTGCAATACTGATCGATGATTCATCAGACCCTAAAAAAGTATATGCTGAACTGTCTTTCATGTGCGAAATGAACATTCCGCCGATACATTTATATGTATTCAAGAATAATCAGTTTATAGAAATGCTCTTGAATAATCAGGCAAACTATGGAAAAGAGATCGTCAATAAGAAACTGGTGCTTGCAGGAGGCCAGATATACTTAAGAATAATCAGTGAGGCAATGCAGCATGGATTCACAAATACATATGTTTATTGAAAGAGCAAACAATGAATTGCTGTTAGCTAACAGAATAAAAGAGATGACAGAAGAGCAGACAATAAGAGAGCTGATGAGAATCCCTCTTGGTACCACATTCTATAGTTCAGTTATCTCACATTCCTATTATTCCGTATTTTACGCTGCAAAAGCTATGTTATTAAAAAAAGGCATCAAAACCTCTTCGCCAGATGTTCATAAGAAAACATTTGAATCCTTTAAGAAAGAATTCGTAGACACGGGAGTTTTGGATATGAAGCTTCTTGAAATATACAAAAAACTAGTGATACGCGCAGACGCACTCTTAGAGATATTCAAGGATGAAAAATGGAAAAGAGGCAATTTTACATATAACACAATACCTCAAGCAAATAAAGAGCCTGCAGAAGACTCAATAAAGAAAGCGAAAATATTTGTTACAAACATAATAAAAGTGATAGAAAAATGAAGTAATATTTATTTTTCTGATTATTTCTCGTATTGTGCTTGAAAAATCGATATATATATATATATATCTGTTAGTATATTGTTTCTAAAATGAATGTTTTTAATGGAGGTATTTAAAATGAAAAATAATACTTGGGTTTTAATGTTTTCTTTATTTGTGTTTGTTGCATTCTTAGCCGGATGTGCAAATAATACTGGAGAAGCTGTTGCTCTGGCGAAGAATCAAACTAATAAAACAGGAAATTTATTTGTTTCTTCTATTCCTTCTGGAGCCGGTTTGTATGTTGATAATTCTTATAAGGGTTTGACTCCTAGTACTGTTTATGGTTTGCTTGTCGGCAATCATGCTGTTAAAGTAACGAAATCCGGATATAACAGTTATACTGCGACAAAATATATTTATGCAGGTCAAGCAACAAGTTTGAATGTGACGTTAACGCTAGCACAGAATTACACTAATCAAACTAATTCAACACAGAATGTTACTCATAAAGTATGTTCTGGTACTTCATGTGTTTCGGTTGGCGGAGCAGGCGTAAATCAATGTACTAGTAATGCACAATGTGGCACTAGCAATCAGACTAATCAAACAAATCAAACCGGAAGCTTGTATGTTTATTCTATGCCAGCAGGTGCTAGTTTGTATGTTGATAATTATTATAGAGGACTAACCCCTAGTACTGTTTATGGTTTGCTTGTCGGCAATCATGCTGTTAAAGTAACAAAATCAGGATACACTGATTATGCGACGACAAAATACATCTATAAAGGAAGTAATTATTTGAATGTGACTTTATCAAAGCAAACAACAAACCAAACTAATAAGTCTATCGCAAAATAATTTTTTTATTGGCAAGCGTTAGCTTGCC
>DUIB01000006.1 GCA_013330595.1 Candidatus Woesearchaeota archaeon
CCATGGAAGAATGAAGTGGGAAGACGTTGAATAAAATTTATCACCTATAAAATTCTGCTGCAGTCTCGGGAGTCGTTGTATCAACATATAAATCGAAACTTTCTTCCAATCCCGCCCTTATATTTGTTTTTGGAGTTATCATAATTCGGAAATGCAGTCCTTGCTTTTGTCCTTCAGGCATATTCTTAATAAATCCTTCAGGAGAATTGATTAGCAGCAGATTAAAAGAAACATCTAATGATTTAAGCTTGATCAATGCTTTTTGCAGGATCTCTGCAAGCTGATGCTTTTCTGAATCGTTTAATTGTGTTATTGAGAGAATATGTTTTTTTGCAAGTATCCATAGTTCATAGTTGAATCTTGGTGCATAGGGTGTTAGAGCTATGAATCCTTCATTTTCATAACAATATCTAGGACTGTTCTTTTCAATTTCAATTATCTCGCAATAAGGACAGTTGTCATAATTGTTTACTGCATTCAATTCTCGTGTAATGAGTTCAGGAACATGATTTAGTGCAAGGATTTGTGAATGACTATGCTGTAATGAGGTTCCAGCATTTATACCATGATTCTTCAACACTAGCACATACTCAATCTTTTCCTTGGATGACAAATCCCTAATCCTATCACAATATACATCCAACAATACCTTTAATTCCTCAATATTGAAGTCAAATAGTTGCTTTGAATGATCATTTGTTTCAACAATCACTTCATGGAAGCCATAAGGATAAATAGATTTGAAATATTTATCATTAATACTGATTGATTGTCTATCATTACAATCAGCAAGCGGGTATTTGTTTGGAAACCATCTCATATTCCAGGGGCTTCCTAAATGACCAATCCCTGGAAGAGTCATCTGCTCATTTCCTGGACAGAAATCACATTTTGCTATAGATCCATTATCATCATTTCTCTTGAATTCATTTGGCCTTTTTGACCTATTCTCAGCTATGATTGTATAGCTATCCAGTATGTAGTCTTTTCTTATTTCCATAAAAACTATTCCTCGTGTATGTCAAAAATTTTTTGTTTAGGCATTTTGTTTTTGATCATGATCAGAAATCACTCGCTTATGTATTGAAGCGACAAGGGTTGCATTTAGGTGATTTCTGACATCTCAAAGAATGCTTGGCTGTGCTTGCAGACCTTGCAGTTGTGTGGAGCTTCTTTTGATTCAAAGATATGGCCGCAGTTTCTGCATTTCCATTTAACAAAATGCTCAGATACAAATACAGATTTATCTTTCAGCTTCTTGAACAGTTTAATAAATCTTTTTTCATGTTCGACTTCAATTTCAGTCAAATCCTTGATGAAATCAGCTATTGCCTTGAATTTTTCTTTTCTGGCCGTATCTTCAAATTCCATATACATCTTGCTATGGCATTGCTTTTCAATATCTGCAGATTCAAGAAGATTAAAATCAGTTTTTTTCGCCCAGTTAAGATGCTTGAAAACCAGCTTCGCATGCTCTTTCTCATGCTCAGAAAATTCTTTGAAAACATGGGCAATTGACTCATAGCCTTCATCTTTTGCCAGTTTAGCATAAAACTCGTATCTTAATGTTGTCTCGCACTTCTTTAAAAATAATAGCATAAGGTTCTTTTTTGTCTGGCTTGCATCAAATCTAGAAGCCATCTTATCATTAAAAACCTTAAATAAACCGCTTCCAGAAATATTAAGACTTGTTTTTTCATCAAGCTTCCTATTATCATCAATCTCTTGATCTCTTAATGTATCAATAGTCTTTAAGAAGCTGTCAATCTCACTTAATGCCCCCTGAATCTGTTCTTTTTTGCTTAATCCTAGTTTTTTATCAGATTTAAGCAATTCAGTAAGCATTTGTTTTCTCTTTTCGTATACATTCTTTAATTGTCTTAGTGGCATTTTAACCCTTCATCCTTTTGTCAAGCTGCATATTATCCTGTATCTCCTGCTCCCTTAGATGGTCTATTGTCTTTAATAATATATCTATTTCGCATATAGCACCATATATTTGATGCTGTCTAGCAGGATCAAGCTTAGGATTTTTCTCTAGCAATTCAACAAGATTAGATTTCCTTTTTTCATATAATGATTTCAGATGTCTAAGCGGCATGTTTCTTCCTCAGTTTCTTATTAAAAAAGTATTGTAGGCAGTCAGTTCCGCAGAAATGAGCTTTTTTCCTTATTGCAGGCTCCCCAAAAATTAGCACAAAACAGTCATCCTTTACATTATTTCCACATGTAACACACACTTTATCTTTAACCTTAAAAAACTCCTTTTTTCTTTCAATGTACCTCATTATGTAACCTTCTTTAAGATCTTTCTCAAACTGTTCAATCTCCCCTTCACTTAACTTATCAAGCATTTTTACAAAATCATTCATATGTTTTCCCTCTTTGCCTTATACCTAATAAGCACATTGCCAGGATCATGGATTACTTGAACATTCTTCAACATATCCATAAAGTACTTGTCTCCCCTATCCAATCCATCATTGATTTCGAAATCATTATGCGACCAATTGATAATCTTTTTTGTCTTTCCGTTTAGATCTTCTATGAACAGATTGCTGAATTTTGCTCTTATTTCATCCACATGGTCAGTGATGACAAATAGTTCAATTGAGTCTCTTGTTGATTTAATAAATCCTATTGCTTTACATTTCTTTAGGATTTCCTCATATTTGATGCTGAATTTCATTATGTAGTAAGCATCATCTGAGCTCAAAAATAAAAGATTGAACATCATCTTTGATATACCTTCGCTCTTAAAGTATTTTTTCTCGGCTCTTCCCTGATTGACCATCAAGGCATAAACAAATTCCTGGTTCAGGGCATAATTGATCTTTGGCTTTCCTATGTTCTTTTCTGTACTTTTCTCTTTCCTTACTAATCCATATGCCTCAATTAGTTTTAATTGTTGGATAACATTAGAAACAGATGTTTTTAGTACGGTTGCAAGCTCTGATGCTGATTGTGTTTTTTGGGCAATTTCTTTAATTATCAGCCATTTGCTGTTACATAAAATCTCTTCACTTATGTCTTGCATATCGTTTATTATTTATGAATTAATATATAAATTTTACGATTATTACGCAAATGAATTAATTAATAAGTTAATTTATAACTTTAATTATTGAATTAAACATTAATTAATAATTATCAACCAAGCTTAATTTCCGCATGAAGCATAATATTAAAGAATAAAGAATAAAAAGAAAAAAACAACAAAAAAATGCTAGGAAACACTAAAAAAAATAACAAAAAAACATAAAAAAATAATAACATTTTTAAACTTGAACCTCAAATAAATGAAAAATAGGTGATTGCGAAAAAGGGGATACATGAAAGTATTGATGTTTGGGTGGGAGTTTCCTCCTTTCTTTTCAGGCGGCTTAGGAGTAGCTTGCGAAGGATTAACAACAGGATTATCAAAATTAAATGTTGATATAACCTTTGTGATTCCACAAGGCCCAGAAAATCTGCATTCTGATAAAGTAAAACTCTTAGTGGCAAATAATCTTCCAAATTATAAGATCCATGTAAAAAAAATCAATAGCCTTCTTCTGCCATATAACTCTGAAGAATCTTATCAAAAACATTATGAAAAGATAAAGAAGACAACAACTACAGGAAAGCTTTACGGTTCAACCCTTTATCAAGAGGTTGCAAGATTCACTGAAATTGCAAAACTATTAGTGTTTACAGATGATTTTGATATTATACATTGCCATGACTGGATGACTTTTCCAGCAGGTGTTGCAGCAAAGAAATTATCTGGGATACCATTGATATTGCATGTCCATGCAACTGAATTTGACAGGACAGCAGGCCAGGGTGCAAATCCTTATGTATTTCAGATTGAAAAAGAATCCCTGGAATATGCAGATAAGATTATTGCTGTAAGCAATTATACAAAACAGAAGATCATTGAAAATTATAATATCCCGGCAGATAAGATTGCTGTTGTGCACAATGCAGTTGCACCGATGCCTGAAGCTGAAAATAAAATCAAGAGCTATGATAAGATAGTGTTATTCTATGGAAGATTAACTATACAGAAAGGCCCTGATTATTTTATTGAAGCTGCAAAAAGAGTGCTGGATTTTGATCCTAATGTAAAATTCATTGTTGCAGGAACAGGAGATATGGAAAGCAGATTAATCAATAGGGCTGCAGAATTAGGCATAGGAAGCAAAGTATTATTTACTGGATTCATAAGCAAAGACAGCCCTGAAGGCAGGTCAATTTATCAGATGGCTGATGTTTATGTATTTCCTTCAGTCAGTGAGCCATTTGGGATAATGCCTCTTGAAGCATTGCAATTCAGCACGCCTGTAATAATCTCAAAGCAATCAGGAGTATCAGAAATATTAAGAAATGCTTTGAAAGTTGATTTCTGGGATATTGATGAATTATCTAACCTAATTATTTCAGTGCTTAATTACAAAGCATTGCATAATGAACTTAAACATCACGGGTCTTTAGAGGTTAAAACAATAAACTGGGATGCTCCGGCAAAGAAATGCTTAGATGTCTATAATCGATTATTGAATTCAAGGCATTTAAGGCCTATTGTTGTAAGGTGATTTTATGAATGTATGCATATATTTCCAGGTCCATCAGCCATTTAGGATGAAAAAATACAGTGTATTTGATATTGGCCAGAGCTCAGAATATTTTGATGACAATAAGAACAAAGAGATTATGCATAAGATTGCAAAAAAATGCTATCTAAGAACAAATAACTTAATGCTTCAATTAATCAATAAATACAAGAATACTGATAAGCAGTTCAAGATCTCTTATTCAATCACAGGCACTGCTCTTGAGCAATTCCAGAAATATGCGCCAGAAGTGCTTGAATCATTCCAGAAACTTGCAGAGACAGGAAATGTTGAATTCTTATCAGAAACATATTATCATAGCCTATCATGCCTTTACAGCAAGCATGAATTCAAAGACCAGATTGACATGCATAAAATAAAAATCAAAGAACTATTCAATCAAGAGCCAAAGGTATTCAGGAACACTGAACTTATTTTCAATAATGAACTTGCAAATTTCATCCAAGGCATGGGATATAAGGCAATACTTGCAGAGGGCGCAGATCATATTCTTGGATGGAGAAGCCCTAATTATGTTTATACAGCAAGAACAGCTCCTAAATTAAAATTGTTGCTTAAGAATTATAAGTTGAGTGATGACATTGCTTTTAGGTTTGGACAAAAATCCTGGAAAGAATATCCGTTGACAGCTGAAAAATTTGCACATTGGATCAATTCAGACAAAGGCCATTCTATGAACTTATTCATGGATTATGAAACATTCGGAGAGCATCAATGGGATGATACAGGAATATTTGATTTCCTAAAGCATCTTCCTGATGAATTGTTCAAAAACAATCATACAAGATTCCTTACAGTCTCTGAATTGGCAGAATTTGATGCTGTTGATGAACTTGATATTCATAATTTCCTCTCATGGGCAGATATTGAAAGGGATCTGAGTGCATGGAAAGGAAATAATATGCAGGATTCTGCAATGCATGAATTGTATGCTGTGGAAAAATTTGTCAAAGAGACACATGACAAGACATTAATTGAGGATTGGAGAAAATTAACTACCTCAGACCATTTTTATTATATGTGCACCAAATATTTTAATGATGGTGATGTGCATAAATACTTCAACCCATATGATACGCCTTATGAATCATATATAAATTTCATGAATATACTCAATGACATAATTTATCGGATAAAGAGGATTATAGAAAGCAAGAATATCAAAAAAGAAGCGATGCATAGAAGGATCCACGAAAATCCAGTCATGCTATTAAATGAATAATTCATTTTAAGAGGTGAGGCATATGTCAAGAAAAAAGAAAGAACACACAGTCAAAGAGATAAAAAAGCCAAGAAAATCTGAAAAAAATATTGACCCTGAAAAATATTTTGTATTATGCAATGGAGAGAAAATCAAGAGTCTCAATGAACTGGCATCAACATTAGAGACAATGAGTGATGATGTATTCTTTTATCATGTAACTAACGACAGGAATGATTTTGCAAACTGGATCAATGATGTATTCCAGGACTTTGATCTTGCTGAATCAGTAAGAAAAACAAAGAATAGATTCGAGATTGTCGCAGCATTATATAAAAATCTGTATAATTCAGTAAAGCATTAATCTTATTCATAGAAAAAGAGGTGAGTAAAGTGAATAATGCTCCATACGAGCAGGAATTTGTATTCCATAATGGAAGCAGGGCTAAAAATATATTTGAGCTATCGGTATTTCTTGAGAATATGCCGGATAATGAATTCAGGAGTTTTGTCAATGAGCAGAAGAATGATTTTGCAAACTGGATCGAATATGTATTGGAAGAAAAAGACCTCGCAATAAAACTAAGAGCCACAATAAACATCCACGAGACAAGAAATATTCTAAAGAAATTCATTGAGCCACCAGAAAAAAAGAGCATAATTGCTGTAGAGTCAGAGAAGAAAATTATTCAGCCATTTGAATCGATGATTAAGAAGACTGTATCTGTTCATGACAATAAAGTTGAACAACTACAACACGAATCATATCATTCAGAGCACTATAAGCAAGGGCATCATGATTCAATTGAGGATCATAAAGAAGAACATCATCATGAGCAGGGCAAAGAACATAAAAAAGAGCCTTTTAAAAAATTTATTACTGAAGACATGAGCAGTCTTGTCTGGCTTATATTATATGGACTGATTATTGGACTGATCGTATTACTGCTTATATATAAATTTGTATATAAGGGATAACATAACAACTGACAATAAAATGAAGAATATAAAATGAGCACATACTTATTTGAATCATCATGGGAAGTCTGCAACAAGGTCGGAGGCATTTACACTGTTATAAAATCCAAGGCTTCCACAATGATGTCATTGTATCAAAATTATTTTCTTATCGGACCTTATTTTGAGCATAATGCAAAGATTGATTTCATAAGCCTGGAGATTCCTAAAGAATTCAAGAATGCATTTCAGGAGCTTGAACATGAAGGGATAAAATGCTATTATGGCAAATGGCTTGATGTAAATGGATATTGCATTCTTATCGATTTCAATGCGATTATCAACAAGAAGAATGAATTTAAGGCCAAATTATGGGAAGATTATGGTATTGATTCTCTCAGAGCAAGCTGGGATTTTGAAGAGCCGATGCTATGGTCTATTGCAGCAGGAAAAGTGATTGAAAATATTTATCAAAATAATCCATCATTAAAAATAATTGCTCATTGCCATGAATGGCTTGCTGGATTTGAGATATTATACCTAAAAAAGTATTGTCCAAAGATCTCTACTGTTTTCACAACACACGCAACAGTTCTAGGAAGGACAATAAGCAGCAAAGGAAGGGATTTGTATGCAGTAATGAATAATATTGATGTATCAAGAGAGATTTACTATAATATGGTTGAGGCAAAGCATCTTGCAGAAAAAGCAGCAGCATTAAATGCTGATGTTTTTACGACAGTATCTGATATTACTGCAATGGAATCAGAGAAATTCCTTGGAAGAAAACCTGAATTTATATTGCAGAATGGACTTGATCTTGAAAAATTTCCTACAATAGAAGAAGTAACAATAAAGCATATAACTTCAAGAGACAAGATTAGGGAATTCTTGATATATTATTTTTTTCCTTATTATGTTTTTGATGTGAACAAGAATCTTGTCTTCTATACTGTAGGAAGGTATGAGTTCAGGAATAAAGGATATGATGTACTGATAAAGGCCTTAGGAAGACTTAATCAGATTCTTAAGAATGAAAAATCAGATGTTTCAATCTCTGTATTTTTCTGGATACCAATGGAAAATCATGGAATCAAGCTTGATGTATTGGAGAATAAGAATTATTATATGCATATAAAAAATTATGTTATGAGCAACAGTCCAGAAATACTGAAGAAAATAGTCTATGATTTCATTTGCAAAAAAGATGTCAACCAATTATTTACTGACACATTCCTAAAAGAGATTAAGAAGGATCTTGCTGCATTTGAGAGAAAAGGCGATCCTCCATTATCGACCCATAACTTGGAAGATAATAATCTCATATTGAGTGCATTACGAAGCAACGGGCTTCTGAATAATATAAGTGATAATGTTAAAGTGATTATTGAACCTATTTATCTAGACGGCACAGATGGTTTTATTGATCTATCATATTATGATGCTATGATCGGCTGTCATTTGGGAATATTTCTATCTTATTATGAACCTTATGGATATACACCTCTTGAGAGTGCAGCATTAGGAGTTCCTGCTATTACAACTGACATGTCAGGGTTCGGTAAATTCATAAAATCAAAAAATCCTGAGAACAAGGGAATTTATGTACTAAACAGGTCCGGAATTAATGAGGAGGATTTCATAAAAAATTTTGTACAGATACTTTATGATTATTCTAAACAACCACATTCCCAGAGAGTCAATTGCAAGATAAAGGCAAAATATCTTTCAACATTTGCTGACTGGAAAGTTCTTGGGGAGAATTATGCTAATGCACATAAAAAAGCCCTAGAAAAGAATAATGATAATAACCCATAATGTCAAGGAAAAGATCTCAAAGGATGTCAACAAAGATAATATAAGCTTATTTCTAATGAGCAAAAGAGGGAATTATTTCTCATTATCAGCGGATCCCTCAAAAAATATAAGCAATTTCAATGGATGGTTTAATTTTTTAGGCAATGAAAAATATTCATTGTATAAGTCTATTGAAAATATTTATCATGATGACGGAAAAAATATGCTTATTCCAAGAGAGATATCAAATGACTTTATCTATTTTGACAGGATATATGAGAATTTCGTCGAGAGATTTACTCTTGTAAAGAATGGATTGATCTATGATATCTTGAAAAAAAAAGATTTAACCCATATTAATATTGATCTGGATCTCAGGGATATATTTGATTTCAATGATCAGGGAAGGATATATAATATTTACAAAGAAAAGATAATATTAAAAGGCAAGAGATCCCAAGAGGATATATTGATCATTGAATATACAAAATATTCTGATAATGCCCTTAATAATGTTCAAGGAAAGCATTTTATGATAATCTATGGATTGGAAGATTTTTATGAGATAGTAAATAAATGGCAGAAAAAAGATTATGATTATGACAGGTCAAGAGGATCAAGATCAGAATTCTATGTCTATAATGCATTAAAGATAGCTTCTAAAAATGAATCACGAATAATATTTACATTCTCTGACAATAAGGAATCTGCAAAAGAAAAATTAATTGATATTGTTCATAACATGAAATTAATACAGGAAGTGCATGCAAATTATATTGACAACACATTATCCCAGAAGCTTGAGCTTCAGGAAATTACAGGAAAAGATTCAGCAATGGCATATGTCAATTCAATCCATGCACTTGATGGGATAAATGTCAGCATTAATGTCGATCATAAGAAACTTGCAGGATTATGGGCCGGATTGCCCTGGTTTTTCCAGTTCTGGGCAAGAGATGAATTAATATCATTAAAAGCCCTGATGTTAGAGAAGAAATTTGAGATAGCTAAACTGATCTTATTCAGGCACATCAATGAACTGATGCCAGATGGAAGAATAAGCAATCTTTATCCAAGCACTCAGCTTGGAAGCGCTGATGCAATAGGATGGCTCTATAGAAGAGTATATGACATAATCATTTTATTAGAAGAATCCTCTGATCTTAGCAAGCATATTAATCTTCATGAATTAAAATATCTCAGGGAAAGACTTCAATTCTCGATAAAACAGATGATGAATAATTATTATACAAATGAGCTTATAATAAATAAACCATTGGAAACATGGATGGATACATTTTCAGATAATGATTATAGAGAAGGATTCAGGATTGAGATACAGGCATTGTTCCTTGGGATGCTTAGGCTTATGAACATGCTAAATAACATGTTGGCAAATAAGTTTGTTAAAAAAGATAATAAGCTTGTAAGCATAACAAAGAGCGAATTTGATTACAGGAAACTAGAGAGAGAATTTGCAAGAGTTGTAAGAGAAAGGTTTGTGGTTAAAATAATTAATGGAAAAGAATCAGTGATAATGAATGATGGTTTTAATTCAAGTAATGCAGATGTCTGCAGGCCAAATTTGTTTTTAGCACATTATATTTATCCTGACCTTTTGCATAATGAGGAATGGGAAAAGGTATTTGATTATGCTCTTGAAAAGCTTTGGTGTGAATGGGATACTGGAAAAAGTTCAGGAGGCTTAAGCACTATTGACAAGAGCAATAGATTGTTTTGCAGTAAATATACCGGCCAGAACAATTCCAGCTATCATAGGGGAGATTCATGGTTTTTCATCAATAATCTTGCAGCAGTAGCAATGCACCACCTCAACAAGGAGAAATATTATTCCTATATTGTAAAGATCCTAAATGCATCAACAGAAGACATTCTTTATGATGGATTTATTGGATATGCCTCTGAGCTATCATCAGCACTGGAATTCTCTCCAGGAGGCTGCTTCTGCCAAACCTGGAGCATAGCGACGTACATTGAATTGATACATGAGATGTTTCTATAGTATTTAATTATTATAAAGTAGTGACAAAAAGGAAAAATTTATAAATAAGAACTTTCTTTGAATAACATGATAGAAGAAAAACCTGTATCACATTTGACATCTCTAAAAAGAGAATATACCAAACGTGCTACCGAAATTTATGATTTTCTAGGTGATAAATTGTCAAAGGTTGCTGATTATTTCAGTAGAGGACCATATGAAATATTCTATTTAAGCGCTCTGGGTGGTTTAACAGCATTTATGTTAAGTTATAATCATGAGACCACAAAAGGCCACACAATACCGTTAGCTTTCTCAGAAACAAGTAAAATCGAAAGAACAGCCAAATCTATTGGCATAGAAGTACCTGTAATGACTGATTATTTATCGAAAACAAATGATTTGTGCACGAAAGTGTTTGAAGGATGGAATGAGTCATGGGAAAGTACATGGCTAGGCAATCATACAAAGGTGTTTGCCGAGAAAATGGATGAAAAAACAGATATCACGTTTAAAACACATAAATACGAAATACCACAGTTATCGAAAATAGTGCCTAACAGAGCAGATTCTCTGCTAAAAGAGTTATCTAATCTAAAAGAAATGAGTAAAAATGTTGGATATGCAAATAACTATCTTGACAAATCATGGGATGATTCTCACAACGATATTTATCATACAGAATATTATACTGAGACAGAAACACATACAGACAGTGATGGAAATACTCATACAGAAACAGTTACAAAAAGTAAACAAGTATATGACTACACAATCAATACTTATACTTATAAAAAAATATATGGAGAGAATTCATCAAAAAAACTTGATGATATTATTAAATGGTTTCCATATCTTCCACTAGAAATTAAAATATTAACTGCTAAAGAAACAGGTCCTGAAAACGAATTTGCTATAGAAAGAAGTAGAAAAAATGAACTAGAAGGTAAGAGGTTAACACAAGAGGAATTCTTAAAGATTGCCAATTCTTGGGCCTATGGTTCACAAATCTATATCGATGACAGAAATCTGAATAAGTTACATCAATATCTAAAAATAAATGCTGAACAATGGAGAAAAGCAAAGAATACAGCAAAAAGTGAAACAATAATAACTTATAACTATTCTCATGCCGAGCCTAATGAATTCAAGGTCGTGGAATCTACTCTTGACAATGGTACAACTTTTGTTAGGACAGTTGAAGGTATGCTAGAAACAATAGATTTTACAAGAAAAAATGTTCCTGTTTTAGAGCAAAAAATTAACCAATTAATTCAAGTCGAGTTATTCTACAAAAAAGGGGATTCCGATGATTTGAAGGATGAAATTATGGATCTATCCAGAAAGATATATATTATGAACTTCCCAGAAGGATTCAATGTCGATACTTCAAATTATGGCTTAACTGCACTACTAACTTTATTGGGGTTATTAGCTGGCGCAGGTATAGGATTTGGTCTAGATCGTGCAGATAATAAATATAAAATCTACGATAGAATAAGAAAAGTTCTTCCATAATCTAGAACTTCCATCCCCTATTCACTGCTTTTGTATTATTTTCATAACTGTATTTCTTATATGCAGGAAAGCTTGTCCTTGCCAGATCAAGATTATCCGACATCAGCCTAGATATTCCGTAGAATTGCCATATGGCTATTCCTAATAACACGAATGATACTGATAAATAATAAGGGCTTAGATCTATCAAAAACATTACAAATGGGAATAATAATCCTATAAGGAATATTCCAAAGCCTGAGAATGCCTTCTTGACAATTAAATGACTATGTACTGCTGATCTTGTGTTTGTTGCACTGTCAAATATTTCTGACAGTAGCTTCAATATTTTCTTGAGCATCATTATGAAGTGAAACATCAACAAACCTATTGCCAATATTGCTATCAATAATCCTGCAAAACTATAGCTCGGATCGATATATCCTGATAATTTCCTCCATCCGAATATCACTCCTAACAATATCATAAATATAAGCACTGCTCTCATCATCGATTTCTTTAATCCTCTGCTGTACTTTGTGTCAAGATCGAGTTCTTCTGAGACTGCCTTGAGATATTCTGCAAATTTATCTAATTGTTTCCTGAACTTCCATGGAAGATGCTCTACTGTTGGCTGATATATTTTGTTTGAATAATTGATTGTCAATGCCATTATTACTGCGCTTATTGCAACAATCGCTGCTGATATGCTTACTAGATCAATACCGACATTGAATTTTGTACTCTCCTTTGCAACTAATAATGAAAATTCTCCTACTGAAAACATTGCTATGCTTGAAAAGAACATCTTGTCTCCTTTCATATTAGCAAAAAAATACACCATTCCAGAGAATGCTGTAATCTTTGTTATTATCACAACCAATACCATTACGAGTATGAGCATTATATTATTAATAATAGATGTGAAATTTATCAATGTGCCAATGGCTATGAAAAAAAATGAGCTGATAATAATATTATATGGAGCTATTGCATGTTCAAAACCTTTTGAGTTAGGAAGACTTGCCACTATTGATCCTGCCATGAATGCTCCTACTGCAGGGCTTAGATGCAATGCATATGCTAAATATGCAAATCCTGCACACATTGCTAATGCTGTGAATGTCATTATCTCTTCTGAATTATTGCTTTTTAATATCCACTCAAGTCCTGGCTTGATAAATTTTAGGAATAATATGTAAACGAGCATTAATATACATATTGATACTATCAGGCTTTCCACATTTCCTATTAAGCCTACTTCTTTATCCTGCACTCCTGAAAAGAATGTGATTATCATCACAGCAATGATATCTTCTATTATCAATACAGCTATAAGTAAAGGAACTTCTTGTCTGTCAAGGAAGCCTTTATTTTCCAGCACTTTTACTATCACCACTGTGCTTCCAAATGCAAGTATTACACCCATGAATAATGCTGCAACAACACTTAATCCTAATAATAGTGATACTGTGAATCCTACAAATGTCAATACCGCTGAATTGAGGAAAGCTATCAGTATTGCTTTTAATCCGATTTTCTTTAATCTTTCAATATTGAACTCTAACCCAAGAAGAAAGAGCATCATGATTGCTCCGAACTCAATCATTGATTCCATTATGCTTTCATGTTTTAATATTCCTAATGCATGCGGCCCTATTAATGCTCCAACAACAAGCAATCCCATTAGCATTGGTTGCTTGAATCTTGCAGCGAGTATTCCTCCAATAAGCGCAAATACGAATAATATGCCTAATGTAATCAGCTCCTGCTCCATTTTTACGACTTCCGTTATGCTGTTAACTATATTAAATGACCCATTAATATACTAAAGGGTATACTAGAATAGTAAGATGTAATCTAGAATATATAAATGTTACGATTTATGCTTAGATGAGCACAAAATCTATAAAAACCATAAAATTTATAATTGTAAACTAATAATGACAATTGTTATTTCAAATTTACAATGAAAACTGATTTAACAAGAACAAAAATAATGGACATACTTTTTGATTATCCGAATAGAAGATTTCATTTAAGAGAAATAAGCAGAATGATTGATATTTCCGCACCGGCAGTATCAAAAAGCTTAATTCGATTAAAAAAAGAAGGATTAATCAATTATAAGAAGAATTTTTTAGTAGAGATAACAGCCAATACAAATAATGAATTTAAACATTTGAAAAGAGTCAATAATCTAAACAGGATATACTCCTCAGGGTTCCAAGAATTCTTAGAGAATGAATTTCCACTTTCAACAGTAATATTGTTCGGATCATATTCCTTTGGCGAAGATACTGAGAAATCAGATATTGATATTGCTATCTTCTCAGAACAGAGGATTGTAAACATCAGTCCCTTTGAGATGAAACTACAGAGAAAAATCAATATTGAATTCGTCGATATCCGGAATATCTCCGATAAATTAAGAGAAAGCATAATAAACGGCATTGTAATCCATGGAATGTTAACCTTGGATCAAGATGCGAGAGTTTGAATATTTCCTAAATTCCGGAGATGTGAAGATAGTACACAAAAATAAGATATTAGCAGAAGCATTAGTTTTTGATAGTGACGATAGATTCAGATTCTTGTTAACAATTGAATTTAATGAGACTAATTCAAGATATATTGTAGAGAATTCCTATGATATTATAAGAGCATTGATTGAGGCAAATCTTGCTTTAGAAGATTATAAATCATACTCTCATGAAGCCACAATAGCATTTCTAAAGAGATTCATAGAATTCAGAGATTCAGAACTGAATTATCTTGATGATCTCAGGAAGGTCCGCCACGGAATTAAATATAATGCAGGAACAACAACTTCACATGACGCTGAAAAAGTCCTTGAATTCACTAAAACAATGAAGGAGAAATTGAAGAGAATTATCAAAAATAACCTGCAATATGAAATAAATTGATGCGGATTTACTAATATTTATAAATTCCACTACCATAATTCAATAATGGAATACAATAAAGGTCTTTTTGCCTGGATAAGGAAAACATCTTTCACAAAATTCTTTGTAGCTTGGCTTATAGCTGTATTTGCATTCTCGATTATCTATTGGTTAGCGAGTCCTCTAAACTCTTTAATCCTAAATAATGAGCCGTTAATGCTGAGTGTTACAGGATTATTCAGAAGCATGTTTGCAAGCCTGCTTGTAGGAACTATTTTTGGATTTGGAAAATTAGTATTCAATGGATTAATAGCTGTTGTTGTGTATATTCAATTAATATTCAGCATCATCATTTTATTGATTCTAGTAGATAAGATAATCCAGAAATATGTCATGCCACATTATCATAATACCCATCATCATGACAAAAAAGTACATACAATGGTGTTGATGATGTCAATATTCAGGCAGGACATAGACAGGATAATGCATGAATTCAGGACAAAAAAGAGGACACATATAAGCATAAAGGAGATAGAGGCCATAATAGATGGATTGTATGTTGTGTTTCTGGATATTGAAAAGATATTCTCCCTAAAGAATATTGAGAGGCATAAGATAAGGAATATGCAATATTTCATATTATCAGAGAATGTTGAGGCAAGCCTAGAGAAGCTTCATGAGTTTATTGAATTTGCTATCAAACATGATATTGAATGGAAAGACAAATCCACTGAATTCTGGATAAGATACATCTTAGAGACAGCTGAAAAGATAGTGACCAATATGGAAGATTTCCATCTAAAGAATCCAAAGAATATCATTGCAATAGAAAATATAAGAGATTATGCAGATAAGATCAATCAGAGAATCTAGTTTTAATGCATTATACTTATTCTATTAATGGATAACATAATATGCAAAATTTTCGATAATATATATTGCATTGCCGTCTAGCGAACTTTATCATTCATGAGCTATTGCAAATAACTCGAAAGATAATACCTACTCCTAAGCTATGTGAGCACGGCAATGCAATAGAAAAAAATATAAACTAAATCAAACTCTCATCAGAAGGTGATATTATGGATGAAGATAACCTGCTTATAATATGTAGATCATGCGGAAGAAAGGTATTGATGCATAACATGAAACCAGATGGAGAGAACATGGTGTGCCTTGAATGCTATAATAAGTCTGCTGGAGTAAAGTCAGCTGTATCAGTATTAGCTCCTGAGCCAAAAAGGACAAAAGTAGACAAGACAGAGAAACTAGTAAAGTTCATATGCACTAATTGCAAATACAAATTCTCAAGAAAAGCATCACAACACGTAGAGAAATGCCCATATTGCGGCAAGAACACAATTGTTCATGATGATCAGCTAGGAGCAAACAAGCTCATCAATGACTCAATGAACAAGAAGTTTGATTGGTGAAGAATGGATAATATACAAGAATATGTCGGTTTAGTATTAGGAGTTTTGGCAGCAGGCGGTATCGTGTATAATTCCTATCGATTTTCCAAGCACATAAGAGATTTAAATAGAGATCCTAAACCTCTAATGAACATCAAAGACATATCTAACTCTTTTAACCCAAAATCAAATGATTACATTAATTCAAAAGTGGATTAGAAAAATGCTTCGCATTAAGTGCTTG
>DUIB01000036.1 GCA_013330595.1 Candidatus Woesearchaeota archaeon
GGCTTCTAGAATGATTTTTTTTCAGAGGTTTATTTTCAATATTGAAAATAAATATGCTTTGTCTATAGTTAAAATTGTAATATTATTTATACAATCTATGGTAATCTCTTTTTAAGAAAATAATACTTATACCAAAGTTTGAATTTCTTGAAATTATCTGAAAATAACTCTGTGAATATATTTGATATCTTTTGCGGGATAAAGCTTAGGATATATGTTAATGGAAGCCTTTTCCATTTTCTTAATCCACTTCTTTTCCAGAAATTAATCAGCTCTTTTCTGTACTGCTTTTTGTCAGTAAGCAGAAGCAATTGTATTCTCCGCTTTTCTATTAATATATCATTATAGATATTATTCTCTTTTAACAATAATATCTTATCTGGATCAAACTTATCATAACTGTCTTTTCCGAATTTCCTTCTTTCATAATAAAACTCAATAGCCTTTTCTGTAAATAATTTCTGCTTCTTATGCTTGCTCATGCTAACTGAACTAGGATGCACTCTATATTTTGATACAATATCAGGCAATACTACAATCCTCTTATTAGAAGTTAAGAGTCTCATCCATAAATCCCTGTCTCCAGCATATATCATCTTTGTCCTGTGATATGTTTGTTTATCATTTCTGAACATAACAGTAGGATTATGGATCATATTATGCACAACAAGCCTGCTTGCAACCTTTTTATAATCATAATCAAAGACCTCTTTACCAATATATTTCCCTGACATATCTATATACTCATATGATCCTGCAACCATGAATATATCTGGATGATTGTCAAGATAATCTGCTTGTTTTTTTAATCTGTCCTTAGTGCAGATATCATCAGAATCATGTATTGCTATATATTCGCCTTTAGCTATCTTGAATGTCCTATTCCTGCTGTATCCAATGTAGAGGTTTTTTTTGTTTCTTAATATCTCTATTCTCTTGTCCTTAGCAGCATATCTCTTCATAATCTTGAAAGAATTGTCAGTAGAACAATCATCAACCAGTATTAACTCAAAATCCTTCATTGATTGGTCTAGCACGCTTTGTATTGATTCCCCTAAATATTTCTCAGTATTATAAATACCTATAGCCACTGTAACTTTTGGTTTATTCATTGTGAATTCACTCCCTCAATTACTGTTTTAATATTTTCAAAAGGAATCCTGCAAACATTAAAGAATTCACAATTACTCTTACCACGAATTTTACAGATTTTATATATAAGTGTATCTTTGTGTTCATAAGGTGGTTGAGAATAATTATACTCATGAAGTGGCCTAAAGATCTCTGGAGCATTATGAGTAATCCTTAATAAGTCAATGCTTTGCGACTCATATTGGTCAAGCATCTTTTTCTTCAGTTCAAGATCTTCTTTGCTCATATTGATAGTTACTATCTCTTCTTCAGTATTGTACAAGAATCTTGGATAAGGCCTTATTTTTATTATAGAAAATTTTTCTAATCTGAAAAGCATCTCTTCATAAAATGATCTGTATCTTGTATATTCAGGGCTCTCATAAACGGGTATTGTGATATTATATTTTTTGATTGCTGAAGCCACAGCAAAATTAGTCATGTCATGATCACAATGGCCTCCTTCATATGCTGCCAAGAAAATTATCGATGGATTGATCTCTTTGATTAATGATACTATATCCTCTATGTTACGCTCCATATTATCAATATCTAATAGTCCTGTTTGATCCTTATTAGTCAAGAATAGTATATTATCCTCTTTAATGCCTATTAGCCCTAAGGCCTTTACTGTTTCTTCCTCTCTCCAACTAGACTTATTAACAGTAACTTTATCAGAAAGGTTCTCTAATCCAGCACCACCATAAATATTGAACATAACATATACTTCACCATTGTTCTGCATGGTCTTAATCATATAACCGCCAGCTATCAATATTTCATCATCATGATGAGATGCTATTATTAATGCCCTGGTGTCAGAATCAGGTTCTGGAATATATCTATAATCAAAGTTCTTATAGTGCATATTAAGTATAAATATTGATAGATTCATTAATACATAAATCAAAACTATTGCAAATACTATTAATTTTATTACTCGTATCCTATTTCTTAATTTTTTTCTCATTTTTATATATTAATCGTGATGCTAATGTCCAGAATATGAAAAAGTAGATAATGAATAATATCCATCCTGCGTTGGTATGAAACATTCCAATAGCAAAGTCCTTGTCAACATATGCTCCAACAATGAATAGTAATAATATCCTCAATACATTAGTCAAGAACATGCCTATAGCTCCGACAAAGAATAATAATATTGCTAATGGTTTTTTTATCTTCTTATGATCCAAGATAAATAACAGTGCATATAGTGCAGTAAATAACAAGAATGAATCAATACCTGAACATGATCCTCCGATTACAGCTTTAAAGCTTCCAATGCCCAGCATAGGCCCGCCTCCACTAACAAATCCTGTAGGAACAAAAGGTATGTATGTTACATCTGCAAAGAAAATGCCAAATATTCTGTATAATATATATGCTATTGTGCTTGAAAAATATTGCCATAATCCATGTACAAGCCTCATTAATATGAAAAAGCCCACAGCTATGCTAATAAAGAAGATGATTTCTCTTTTATATTCCTTAAGAACATATTTAAGGAAATGCAACCCAAAAATGCCTAAGCCTAATGCTGTGAAGAATAGTAGATGAAAAATTATTTTCACAACAGCCCAGAATGTCGCATTTTGCATGAAGAACTCTAAATTCTGATTAATAAGGAACTTGAAAAAATAATGCCCTATGAAGATAATTATCGCCAATGCCAAAAATATATATTGATGTTTTTTAAAATTGAAATCTTTTATATTCTTGATCTTCTCAAATGACCTTAATATGAATGCAACCAACCCAAATAAGAATGCATTAACTAGAAATACCTTGAATAATGTGGGTTCTACATAGAAAGCAGAAGGTATCTCGAGATATTCTTTGAAAAATGCTGTGTGGCTGAAGTAATTGCTTACAACTACCTGAAGCATGATTCCTATAAAGACAAAAATAATACATTTAATGATAAAATTTCTGAATCCAACTTTTTTCCAAAGTTCCATCATATTAAAAACACTCCTTCCTTTATTGCTGTACGCCAGATAGTTATTCTTTGAACTAACAATTTGATATATATGAATGGCAGTAATTTCCAATCATTCCAAGTCCTGACCTTATTCTTAAGTATAGGTCCAATGAATGCTAATGGAAAGATTATTATTTTCAGGAGATTCATAGGTATAACAATCCTCATCTTTATATCCATCTTGTCATTATACCAGATGCATAACTGCAATATTGATTCAATTCTCTTGCCGTTATTGATAAAGCCTTTAATAGTCCATTTCTTTTCCATGTGAGTGATTATCATATCCTTACAATAAGGAACATCACCATATTTTATCATTCTCAATGCTAACTCCCTATCTTCCTGAAATTTAATGTTCTCATTAAACAATCCTACTTTATTGAAAGCACTCTTCCTATATGCAACATTCCCAGTCATCCATTTACCAGACTCTTCCAAGGTAACAGTAAGTTGGTCAGATAAAGTTGAAATATAATCTTTAGATATATAATATAGCTTTCCTTCTATGCCAAGGCATTTATGCTTTCTGAAATAATTGATACTGTTCTTAAGCCAATCCTTATCAGCATAACAGTCTGCATCAGTGAAGAATAATATTTCTCCTCTAGATTTTTTTATGCCTAGATTCCTTGCCTTGGCTGGTCCTAAAGGAGCCTTATTGCATATAATCTTAACACGTTTATCTTTATAGCTATTGATGATCTCTCTTGATCTGTCTGTTGAGCCATCATCTACAATGATAAGCTCGAAATCCTTGTAACTTTGGCTAAGCATTGAGTCAATACACTTATTTAAGTATTTCTCCTCATTATGACAGGGAATAATAATGCTTATCATTGCACAACCTCTTTCTTTGCTATCTTGTTTGCAGTGTAATTAAGGAATATGCTGCCGATGAATCTTCCAGTGATAGTTGCTATTGCCACACCTACTATCCCATATGTTCTTATCAATAATAAGTTCAGGGCTAATGTAATAATGATGATTATGGATTCAGTCCATACGTGATATTTCTGATTATTAGTGGAATCCAGAACTTGAAGACCCCAAATATTATATATGTAGATAGGCACATACCAGATTAGTATTTGTAAGACTAGTACAGCAGGCAGATACTCTTTGCCGAATGCAATGAGAATGATCCATTTGGCAAGAATAGTTACAATCAATGCTCCTAAAGCAGCAAGCAATGATAATATTGATATGTATCTGAGAAACTTTTTTGCATAATCTGGCTTATGGATATTTTTGCAGGTATTAGGAAATATAGCATCAGATATAACCCCTCTTATCATTGTACCTGCAGTCACTAATTGCGAAGCAACAGCATAAAAACCAATGCTTGCAGCACTCAAATATAGCGAGACTATCAAAACATTGATATAACCATAAGTGTTAGTCACAAGTACTGCTACACCTATCCAAAACGAGTGCTTAATGATCCCAAAACATAAACTCCAGTTAGGGATAAGCAAAAACTTTATTTTGATAAATTTCTTGATAAAAATTAGTTGCATAATTGTGATAATAATCCTAGATATTATCCAGGCAATGAGTATATATAGCGGATTCTTATCATAGGTGAATAATAAATATACAACTGCTCCAAAAATTACTACATCTGAAATCCTCACAATAGAGTTATACTTCATCTCCTCAAAAGCACGGAACACGATGTTAAGCAAAGTGCTTACGCCTTGAATAATAACAAGGATACAGGCAACATAGATAAGCATCTTCTGATTATTGTCATATGGAAGAAATAGCCATGTAATAATACACAAAGTTAATGCTACAACAAATCCCCAAATGATCTTAAAAGACATAACATTACTCACAGTATTACCTAAATGCTTATGATCCTTAGAACCCTCACGCAAAACCAAAGTATTCATGCCCAAGTCAACAATAAAAAGAGTTCCTAAGGCGATGTTATATGCAAGGGAGTATCTTCCGTAAAATTCCGGGTTCAGAGAACGGGCTAAGTAAATAGTTATGAAAAACATGATAATCTTAGCAAATATTTCTCCAATTACCAAGAAGCTCATATTCTTCAAGATCTTCTTGCTTGGAAGAAAATCCATCAATCTATTGAACTGTTTTTTTATCATTAAAGACCTCTTTTAAGATATCATTAAACTGCTTCTCACGAACATCCCAAGTATGCTTTTTAGATTCCATTATAGCATTTTTCTCTATTTTTTTCTTAAGAGCAATATTATGCATTAATTTTAAGACTTTATCCTCAAATTCCTTGGAGTTCTTATATAATAGAGAGTTCTTTCCATCAACCAGTATTTCTTTAACACCCTCTGTCTGTTCGACCAATGAAACTTTACCCATAGCCATATACTCAAATATCTTATAAGGAAAACCCTCTAGATAAACATCAGCAAAGCAAATGTCAGACATCTTAATATAAGAATTAAGCTCTTTTCCCTTTACAAAACCAACAAAATCAACATTTATTTTTCTCTCTTGGAAAAGTTTTTCATAATATTGTCTATATTTACCATCTCCAGCAATAACAATCTTTACTTTTTGAGATTTTGTCAGTGATTCTAGTGCATCAATATTTCTATCAAATCTTTTTCTGCTTAAGGAACCGACAAAGAATAAAACAAAATAATCCTTATATTGCTTTTTTAGCTTTTTATATAACGCGGTGTTGATGCCTAGATTATATTCTACAGCATCTCTTATGATAAAGATCTTTCTTTTAAAATATTTTGACAACACTTTTTTATGAAGTTCATTAATGGTGATGATAATAGATGAATTCTTATACAATATATTTTCGAGATATTTATAAAAGAATGATTTAAGAAAGTTGTATAAATTTTTATCAATATGTAATTCTTTTGATTTAATCCCCATTACATCATAAACTTTAAAACATTTGAATTTCTTTGATATAAGAGAAGCAAAAACAGAATTATAAAAAATAAAATAATTGTTAATGTTTTGCTCTTTTATTAAATTCATGACATGTTGGGGCATAGAGAAAATTTTAATAAATTTTCCTATGAATCTTATATTAATTTGAGGAAATCTCAAAATTGTTATTTCTCTATATGATGAAGATTCATATTTACTTGTGTTATTAGGACATATAATAGTTACATGGTGATGCTTACTTAATCCTTTAGCAAAATAGAATAACCTGTTATGATTTGCATTCATCTCCTTAGGGGGAAAGTAATCTGATGAAATCATTATAATTTTCAATTTATCACCTTAACTTGTTGCAACCCATTGTCATATATTTGATTCATATTTCCAAATTTACTTCGGATTCTTGGTTCATTATTTTTTGAATCAATATTGCTACTGTCAATAATATAACCTAAATTAGTTCTGTTAATTAGTTGCTTCATTTTAATCTTGTCTATATTCCAATTTATAATGGATGATGCATAGGTGTTTGAAAATAAAGGGGTATCTAAAATGTCATCTTTGACATAAAGATAGCTTCTCACTCTGTCAAATGTTAGGGTATAATTATTTAGATTTGTTTTATCTATTAATGTTCTACCATTCATATATGTAATAGCTTTTATACTTCTGCTTAAAGCTGAAATGTGATCGCAATATATTAAGTGGTTATTGCATATTATTGATTTTTTAAGTTCTTCATTATCTAGATATTTAATTAATTCTAAGGTGCGATTTCGGACTATCAAATAATCAGATTCAGATGCATATATGGTTACATACATAGGTAGTATAACTGAGATGATAATAATTGATATTGTTATAATATTCAAATACATATTTTTTAATACAAATATTTTGTACAAGAAATAAGATATTAATATGCAGATCAAAGGCAAGAACATATAAAAAAAGTATACTGTTTCTATAGCGAAAGCTAAAGAGATTGTTGTAAATACTATTATGAATATATCTTTCCTATCTTTGTCCTTCTTGTTAAGTAAGATCCAATACCCAAAAGGTAAAAGAATTATTAAGATTCCAAAATTCATGCTGATTGAGAAAAGTATACTTGAGATTTGATCAATAATCTCTATGTTTGTTTTAATAAAATCAACTCTATTCTCCGTACCAATTTCTGCATGTCCGAATATTAAAACAGAACTAAAAAATATCATAATTCCTAAGAATAAAAATATTATCTTATATTCCTTTTTATTTCCATAGATATTGTATATTAAATGAGATAAAATTAGAGATAAAATTGGAATAAATTGAAGTACGGCTGCCCTATGAGTTAAGAATGAAATAATTATTAATGATATTAATAATATAATTTTTTTTATGTCTATTTTTTTTAACATTAGTAGAAGTGTAGTTAAAAATAGTATATGAAGGATGTTCCTAGAAGTATAAAATGTGGAGAATAAAACAAAAAATCTGGTACTCAAGTATATTAATGTGGTTATTATTGATATAAATGGTGTACCAAAAATTTCATGTGATATAAGATAAACTAATAGTGCACATATAATAACAAAAATTAAGTTCCAAAAAATTATTGTTGATGTTAAATCTAATCCGCTTATTAAAGATATTTCAGACAGAAAAATTAATCCGCCGGAAGGATAGGAAAAAGTTGTAATACCTAATGTTGTAAAAATATCAAAATTCCACACTATATATCTATTCTCTTGGATATTTCTTGATAAAGTGTAGATGCCGTATGTATCAGCACCCTTTGGATAAATATTGTTCGTGTCCAACCTAAGTGATATAATAAATACAAGCAACATTAATGCTACTATTAAAATGGTTCTATTTTTATAATTGTAATTATTCATATTATATTCGTTTTTCATTACTTTTTATATTCTTATTTTGTATTACTTCCAATTAATACATTGTCTTCCCAAATTTTTTTTACTCCTAATTTACTATATGACTTCACGCTCTTTATTGCCTTTTTACTATATTGTTGGTACAATTTTGAGTTATTCATTAAATTTAATATTTTGCGTATATTTTGTTCTTTAAAATCAATAGAATTGTTTTTTCTGACAATATCCGTCATATCTCCTACTTTAGTGATAATGGGTACAACTCCACAGGCCATCGCCTCTATAAGTGCTATTGGAAGTCCTTCAGATTTGGAGGTCATCACAAAAAATTTTGATTTATTAAGATATTTTTCCACATTATTTGTGTATCCAACAAATTTAATATTTTTAGATAATTTAAGTTCTTTGGTCAATTTTATGAGATTTGACTTTTCCGAACCTTCACCAATAATCAAAAGTTTTATTTTTTTATAACTTTTAATAAGTCGTATAAATTCAATTATTCTTTCAATATTTTTTATAGGCTCGAGCCTTCCTACAAAAATAAAATCATATATTTTTTTGTTTTTTTTGAACCTAAATTTAATATCGTCATAAGCATTAGGAAGTATAAATATATTATCTTTCTTATATTTTCTAATTTTTTCTTTAGAAATTTTTCCTGTTACTGTTACATAATCTGCTTTTTTAAGGAAGGGTTTTAATAAAAACGCATAACTTTTATTTAGATGTTCATTCATGTCCGTTCCTATTAGAGATATTCCTACAGGTTTTTTCGTTATATGTGAGGCTATTATAGCATTAATTCCGTGTGGCAATAAATAGTATGACCAAATAATATCTGATTTTTTTCCGAAACGTATAATATTTGCAAGTTTTTCAAAAATTCTATATATTCTATTATTGCTCTGTGATGTAATATATTCTACTTTTGGAATAAATAAACCTGCTTTGTCTCTTACCAAATAGACTTTATTGACTCTTTCAGATAATATAATTGGAGATAAATGGTATTTTACTACATTCATATCTAATTTGCAGGTTATTGTAATATTATATTTTATTTTACTTGTGTTGTTTCTAAGACATATCAAGGAATTTAGAATATAATTTAAAGCTCTTGGATATTTTCTCTTATCACTTAATATTAGATAATTTTTTCTTGAGAATATGAATGATCCATCGTTTTCTTGATTATTTATTATATTACTATACAAATTTTTTGCCTTCTCAATATCTATATCAATCAAAGATTTTGCTAAAATTGAATCATAGTATGTCACTACAGGTTTTTTGCTATAACATGAGTATTTGCAATGGTTATTGTTAATCGCTTCTTTAAGATATAATTCTAATTTTTTTATAATAGGGAATACTTTTTTATTTCTTGTAATTTTGTAATATTCTTCTAAGTCCATAAGTTCGAATGCATTATATTGAAAACAAAGATAATGAATCTGTTTTTTTTCATAAGAATTTCCTATACAATATGGTAATTCACCAGTTTTTAACTGAACATTAGACAAAAAATCTACTAATTTATCTGTTCTTTCTAAGAATTTTCTATTAGATGTAGCTTTATATAATTCCGCTTTGAACCATAGTACTAAAGTTGTATTATTTGGAACTAATCCCCTTGGTTTTTGGAAATAATTAACACATAATCCTCCTTTATATTCTTCATATCCAATATCAGATTCCATGTATGTGTACCATCTAATTGCTGAATTTAGGTATCTCTTTTTTTTTGTTATATGATACAAATTCAATAACGCAATACTCGCCCAGCATCCTTCGATAGTTGCTACCAAACCTTTTCTTTCTTTCAGTGGATATTCCCATGTGCCATTATTTTTTTGTATTCTAACAATGTAATCTGCAGAAAGTATCGCAATCTTTTTGTATTTCTTTAACTTTTTGATTTTATACAATTCAATATTATTTAATATCCAATATGCTTGAGCTTGTAGAAAAAAATGATTATCTCTCCATCTATAAAAACTTAAATAAGATTTTAGGAAACGCCAAATTCTCTTATGATATTTTATACCTATATCCGGACCTATTATTTTCTGTCCATCCCAACAATTATTAAGTATAAAATTGTATAAATTTTCTGTCGAGTTATCTATATTTTGATTATTTAAAAATTTCATTTTCTAATAAATTAATCATCCAATTTGTAACATCTATTTTGTCTTTTAATAGTCTTTCTCTTTTACTTTGCCATTCTTTCTTAAGGTTTTTTCTTTTGACTAATTCTAATGCTTTTTGTATACCTTCTTTTTGGCTTTTATAATTGAATACTAATCCATACTTTTCTTCTTCTTCATCTGTATAACCCCTATATGTTTGGGAGATAAATATTGCTGGAACCCCGAGTACTGCACATTCAGAAGCCATTGTAGCACTTTCACCTATTAATAGGGTGCAATATGCCATTAAATCATATATTTCTTCTGGATGTAATTTTATGCGATATTTTTCAAGTTCTTTTGGTAATTGTTTTTCTGAAGTAATCAGGACTCTTCCATATTTACTTAACTGCTCAACCAACTGAGTAGCATCTGTAAAGCCATGATCGCCAACATCATGTGTTGCTTGCCATTCAACAATCCGTACAATGAAGTATTTTCCTCTAATATTCAATTTATTGATTATTCTTTTACTAGGCGTGTATCTTTTTGGATGCAGGTATGCTAATTCATGATATCCTTCATATCTAATTTGTTTTTTTCCAAGATTTAGTTTATAACAGAAAGGTGTTACTATCTTTGTTGCAAATGGAAATGTTAGCCAATTTTGTAATGTGGAATGCTCTGTGTCATCGAAAATATAAGATGGTATGCCTAAAAACCAGCTTACCTGGGCTATATAACAATTTCCTACTCCACCTATCATTGTATCTGGCTTAAATTTTCTCGCCAATTTATATATCATCCAATCAATTTGAAACATTCCAAGAAACTTCTTGAAACCCTTATAACCCCTTCTTTTCGTATACTTAAACCCATAAGCATCCAATAATCGCAAAGTACATTCTTTATCTCTTGCAACTAAGCAGAATTCATGTCCTTTCTTTTGCATCTCCCAGATAAAGTTCTTAAACAAATGAACATGTGCAGGGTGGTTAAAATCTATCAAGATTCTCAAAAGAACACCACCCCGATAACACAAAAGACTATTGTTATTCCATAAATTATGTAAACAGCTTCATTCTCTTTTAATCTGAAATAGTATGTTAAAATATATTTTATACTCTTGAATCTTACGCTTTCAGGAGCAATTATTGTCCCGTTTTTTCTTATTCCACCAAACTTAACATCAGGAATCTTCCTAATTGTAAGTATATATGTATCAAGTATAAAATTCACAATATGCGGGATTAATATTATTATTCCGAAAACTTCTAGCTTATTGATTATCAGGAATGCTCCTAATGCGGCACCGACCATGAATTGTCCAACATTTCCTTCAAGGATTTTGGCAGGATAGAATGCATTAGGAATAAATGCAATAAATGCACCTAATATAGGCAGTATCACAAATAAATGACTTACATCGTTCATCATATATGTTTTGATAGCGACAGTCATTAATAATATCAAACTTAGACCTGCACTTTGACCATTAAAGCCTGAATGTACATTCAAAAGATTAGCAACTACCATTACATAAATAGGAGCAATTACATATGGAAGCCAGTCACCTAAAAATAGATTGTACCCAAATACATTTATTACATCATGAGCAATCAAAACACCGACAGGCAATGATAATATTAATAATGTTATTATTTTATCATATCTTTGCTTGAATGCAAACAAGTCGTCAACAATACCATACATTGCATAGACGATAATTACAAAATAAAATATAAACAATTCACCAGTTCTAATATCTTTAAAGAAAAATAATGTAGATAATGCAAGCGAGATCATAATCCCTGCCAATATTGCGAGTCCTCCCATTGAAGGTATCTTAACAATTCCTTTCTTATATCTATCCTGCACCACATAACCTAATTTAACTAATTTTTTGATGAAATATGGTATAGCAACCATTGTTGCGAAAAAGGCGTACAAGAATATCAACGCTAGCTTATAATTCGTGTTATTGAATATGTTTGGATCTAAGTACATGTTATCATCTCCCTATTCCTCTATAAGTGAATTTGAATCTTTGATCATAGAACATGTTCTTTCCATCGATCAGTATCTTTATTTTATCGAAGTCTAGATCATTGAACTGTTTATGATTAGTGCAAAGAATGATGAATGGACATTTTAATTGGAAGCCATGAAGTGACGAAGCATCACTCTCTATGTATGGATCATATGTTATGACATTTGCCCCTTTTTTCTTCAATAGATTAATTATTTCAAGTGATGGGCTTTCACGAAGATCAGCAACATCAGCCTTGTAAGATAATCCTAGTACTCCGATTGTAGTTCCATTAAGAGATAATTTATGATCATTCAAAGCATCAATAAGCAATTGAACAGTATATGCTGGCATTGAATTATTTATCTCTCTGGCAAGCTTCAAGAACTTATGGTCAAAGCCTTTTGTCTTGGCTCTTTCAATCAAATAATAAGGATCAACTGGAATGCAATGCCCTCCGACGCCGCATGAAGGATAATGTGCAAGGAAAGCAAAAGGTTTTGTTGATGCTCCTTTAATCACTTCAACAGTATCAATATCCAAGAAAGAAAAACTTTTAGCTAATTCATTGACAAAAGCAATATTAATATCTCGAAAAGTATTCTCAACAATCTTAGTTGCTTCAGCAGTCCTTATATTAGACATCTTCATTACTGATCCTGATAATATTGATGTATAGAAATCATAAGCCTTATCCAAACATTTTGAAGTAAGACCGCCAACAACTCTTGGAATATTAGAAACATTCCATTTTGGATCTCCTGGATTGATTCTTTCAGGACAATGAGCCAGGAAATAATCAACACCAACAACTAAATTATGCTTATCAAAAATAGGCTTAACAACATCCTCCATTACACCAGGATTTATTGTTGATTCAACAACAACCAAGGATTTTTTCTTAAGATTCATAGCAGTATATTCAGAAGCACTTATTACTGGCTGAAGATCAGGATTCTTAAGCTTATCAACAGGTGTCGGAACACAAATAATAATAACATCAGAATCCGCAACAAAACCAGGATTATCAGTACTTACCTCAAATTTTTGTTGTATTGGCTTTCCTTCAATTGGATCAATGCCTTTAAGTATTGAGTCAATCTTTTTCTTGCTTAAATCAATGCCATACACTTTATGGCCTTTGCTAGCGCAAAGCTCAGCTAGAGGATATCCTACATAACCTAAACCTATTACGCAAACATTCATGTTTTAAACCCCCGTATCGTCCTAAGAAAGAGACAGCATTTATAAAGGTTGTGAATTTTATTGGGTTTGTAACTACTTATGAATAATTACTATATATAATACCGCAACTTTTTTATATAATGAATGATTTATTCATCTTATGATTAAAAGCCAAAAATCAGAGAATTCAAAAGATAAAATAGTATATGAAGAAATGCTAAGGATGCAAAAACTTATTAGAGAGCATCAGCAATTGTTAGAAGCAATTGGCAGACTATGAAAAAACAGAAAGATTTACGAATACAATTTTCTCACAAAGTATTCATGTGAATTGAAAATAATGTGCTTTTTCTGCAATTCCTTCACGAATGTTCTTGTCAGATTTTTTTCAGAGGTAATAACACTATGGATTTTCACAAAGTATGTAAGCTCGAATTTTTTTAAGGTCTTTGAAATTTCTTTATTATCAGCTATTATAAGCATATCTATGTCTGCGTAATCTTTATTGTTCACAACTGATCCAAACAGTAGTATTTTTGCGTGATTGAAATAATTGCTCATTTCAAGATAAAGCCTATTGAATATTTCTTTCTCAAGAAAATCAAAAAGCCTTTGTTTTTCGCAAATACTTATATATTCATATGTTAATGGATTATTCAGATTAATCTTATAAAATATGAATCTTTCTCTTTTGTCTTCAATCAGTATTTTGGCATCAACAAGATTCTGCAAATGTATTCTTATTGTTTGATGAGGTTTTTTGAAATATCTCTCAAATTCGCTCAGGCTAATTGCCTTGTTTATATCCTCTAAAAAAACCATGATATAAGTATAATAATTTACCATAAGGTAAATAAATCTACTAAGCTTTATAAATTTTCCTAAAAATATGCTCTCTTACTATCATAATCTGATCTTGGTTTATTGTATTCAAAATACTTCTAACATCCAATAATAATTTCGCAAGCAATTTAGAATCAAAATTTATAGGTATGTTCTTAAGATAATACTGATTGTCTGTCCTTAATCCTTTATCCTGCTCTAATATATCTGAAAATTTGAATTTTATGATTCCTAATTCTTCCATAATCCTTATGACTTCTATTGTACAGGAATGTATTTCTGACTTAATGCCTATTTTCATGAGCAATGAGTAAGCTGCAAGATACTCAGCATAGTATTTTTGTGTTGCAAGCCACATATTGGATCCAGAGTTTTTTATGAGGTTACCAACCATAAGTGTCTCTTCTGAACTTTTGTAGTACTCTTCAGCAAGATCATCATCAGGCACTAATAGTTTCATGCCCTGATTTATGCACCAGATAATTTTTTCATTCATAAAACAGGTAATGAAGAATCCTTTAATTGTCTTTCTATGAAAAAACCGAAAGATTTACGAAAATCAGCCAACTCTCCAAATATTCTCAATCATATCAATGATTTTTGGTCCTGAATCACCCTCTCCAAAGGGATTTTTCCAATTCCGATCACTTTGTATCATGTACTGGACTGATTGAAGTATCTTTTCCGGATCAGCACCTGCAAGAATATTGCTTTTAACTTCTAATGTCTCTGGCCTTTCTGTATTGTCTCTCAAAGTAACGCAAGGCACTCTAAGGATGCATGATTCTTCCTGTATTCCTCCTGAATCAGTAAGTACGCATAAGCAGTTCTTCATGAGTTTGATCATGTCTACATATCCTACTGGATCAATCAATTCAATGCCCTCTGGAACTGTTATTTCATGCTGCCTGATCATCTTAAGCGCTCTCGGATGTATCGGATATATTATCTTTTTATTGGAATGCTCATGGACATTGCTTAATCCTTTGAATATGCTCACAAATCTTTCTTTATTGTCAACATTTTCCTGCCTATGGATTGTTGCCAGGAAATATTCTTTAGGATTTAAGCTTAATTTTTCTAGTATTCTAGAATTTTGCTCTGAGATGCTTTCTATTGCCATCAGGGTGTCTACTATTGTATTGCCGACAACAAATATCTTATCTTGAGATATTCCTTCAGACAAGAGTATCTGCTCCTGTTTTTTTGTAGGAACAAAAAGATAATTTGATATATGATCAGCAATTATCCTGTTTATCTCTTCAGGCATGTTATTATCATAACTCCTTAATCCTGCTTCAACATGAGCAATCTTTATCTTAAGCTTACTTGCAACTAACGCACCTGCAAGCGCTGTGTTAGTGTCTCCTTGTATAAACACTATGTCTGGATTTTCAGAAATATGCTTTTCCTCTAATCTTTCTAGCATTAATCCTGTTTGCTTGGCATGACTATGCGATCCGACATTTAGATTATATTTTGCTGGCTGAAGATTTAGCTCTTTGAAAAATATCTTATCCATATTTTCAGAATAATGCTGATTAGTATGGATGATAAAGTATTCTTTATTGTTATTTTCCAGATGCTTAATTATCGGATATAGCTTTATTATTTCTGGTCTTGTGCCGAGAATTATTCCATATTTCATTTTCATAATGGAATATGTCAATGATTATAAATTTATTTATCTGAGATTATTATTAATGAATTAGTTTTAAAACTAAAAAACCGAATATTGTAGTCACTTCTCAGTAAAAAAACACAACATTTTTAAAATAATGCATATTCAACAGTTCATGGATCCTGATAAAGTCAAAGATCAAGACGATGATCTTTATGAACCGTTGATATGGGCATTGAGCATAGGCATAATTGTAGTCATAGCAACATTATTCTTTACAAGGCCAGCTCCAGAGAGTTTTACTGAATTATATTTCTTGAACCATACAACACTTCCTGAATATGTCAATCAAGACTATAAATATGATTATTCATTTGTAGTACATAATCTAGAAAATAAGCCTGTAGAATATAACTATACAACAACACTTGAATTATACAAGTATGATTACACCTGTGAAAAGCCAGATCTCTATCTAGAGCTTAAAAACAATACAAGAATAACAGATACAGATGATCCGGCATTATTAATCAGAGAGGATTCATATAATGTAAGCTTTAATTTTGAATTAATGCAAGAAAATGGCTTAGGCTTTCAAATCCATGACATTAATAAAAATCCATTGATAGACATCTCAATTGACAATAAAGCATATTTTCAAAATATTCCAATAAACATCTCAAATACAGATAATCATAAGTTCTTATTATCAGTAAATCCTAAAACAATGATATTAACCATTGATAATAATTCATTAACATTAGATACGCCTGAAAATTATAAAGGATTTCCGTACATTGAAACAAGGCCTTATGCTTATATTTCAAACTTTATTATTACAAGGAACAGCACAAAACAGAATGTAAACATAAGAGCATCAGATTCAATAAATAAGGAAGTGACATTGAACAAAACTGCAGAACAAGGAATAAAAATATTATACAGCAGATATCTCTCAAGCCCATTGTATCAAAAACTAGTGCTAGATCCGACAATAAGATCAACTAAAGTCAATGATTCAATAACAACATACTATGCAGATGAGATAAACATCAGCTCATTTATTCTATCAACCAATTTTAAAATATATACAAACACCAAGGTATTGCTGATATTTGATGGCAAGCTATCAATAGAATATTCAGATAAATTAGTCATTAACAATAGAGAATATGATTCAACTTCAAGATCAATGAATAGCCTAGTCATAAAGTACTGGTATAATCATACAGAGATATACTTCAATGATAAATTAGTGACAATAGTTGATGTTGATCTCTACAAGACAACACCAAAGATTATCTCTTATAATAATGCTGTTGTAAGGGACTTCAGCATCAAAGCAATAAATGAGCCGATAGCAATCAATTATAAAATCCCGGGAAGAATGCAAACAGAATATTCAGGACTCTTGACATTAAGCACAATACAAAAATTAAGACCAAACACCACAGAACAAGCTCATGAACAAGTCCAAGAACTCTTTCAGAGAGAGGAGATAGATTGGACAAGCTTTAATTTGCGAGCAAATTATTATGATAGTGATAAAAATGGAACATTCACAATAAGCTATGAAACTATCAACAGCACGATATTCACGTTTTCAGCAAATGCAATAGGGCAGCAAGCATATATAAGCTATATTAAGAATAATCAATTGATAGCAAGGAATTTCTCAATACAACCGCTCTCAATTAATAGGTTATTAGTGGATGTTGATAGCAACACATTAATATTTAGCTTTAATGATCGGTTCTTGCTAAAAGACAATATTCCTATTGTTCCAGGGGTTGCATTATTTGAATATCCAGGACTGATGCTATTGAATGCCCAGGCAGAAAACAAAGAGACAAACACATACAGGATTTTTAAGAAACAGACAACTGTTGATTGCAAACCACAATTAATAAATATATATTCATATTCAGATATAAAAACCATTGCATACAACCAATTTTTGATATACAATGGATATGTAATATACAATGAGGACTTTGATATTGCCAAGGTTCAGATAACATTACAGAATGGCCAGGAGATTCATTTCTGGTCATCAAGGATTTAAAATGGAAATACTACAAATATTGCAGATCATTATCGGATTGCCATTAGCATTATTCCTTCCAGGATATTTAATAACAAGAATATTCTTTAAGGAGCTTGAAGAGCTGGAAAAAATAGCACTAGGATTTGTAGTAAGCATAGCAGTAGACATATTTCTAGGATTATTCCTGGGATATAATAAGTACATGAAGGAATTGACAGGAGGCATAACAGCACTTAATCTATGGATATATCTAGGATCAATAACAATATTATTATTAATTTTCTGGGCATTGATCAGAAGAAATGAACGGAAAGCTGTTATGCATGCAATAAAGAGCTTATTTGTCAAGAATAAATGATAATTCTCTATTATAGAAATATTCATCATAAGTGTAAATGTCAGATTTTTTTATGATGTTTGTTAGATTTTTCAGCATTTCAAGAATATGTTATAGCAAGAACTATTAATCCCAGAACAAGGCAATATGCAGAAAACCAAGAGAATTTATTCTTCTTGATGAGATTCATCAATAATTTCAAAGAGAAGTAACCGATAACAGCAGAGAATAATGTTCCAATAATCATTGGAGTGATATTAGCATCATAATTGATATCATTGATATGCAGTATCAATGCTCCAAGAATAGCCGGGATAAATATTAAAAATGAAAATCTTGCAGCATCCTCTTTCTTGATGCCAAGCATCATTCCAAAGCTTATTGTTGATCCTGATCTTGACACGCCAGGAAGAATAGCAATCGCCTGGAAAAGTCCAATAACAAAAGCCTTTCCTATGCTTAATTCTTTATTTTTCTTTGAAGGGTATTTAGATAAAAAGAGTATTAATGCAGTGAATAATAATGAAAATCCTACTGTCCTTAAATCATTGAATACAGATTCAATCCATGACTGAAAAAAATATCCTGCAATAGCAATAGGGATGGTTGCGATGATGATCATTAAAATTATCTTCAGTTTTTCTTTTTCCCAATTAATCAATCCTGTCATCAATTCAAGAATCTCTTTTCTAAAAAAGGATAAAACAACAATCAAGCTACCAATATGCAGCATAATGTCAAAAATCAATGGTTGATCTAAATTAAAGATATTCTTCATTATAACAAGATGCCCAGAACTTGAAACAGGCAGCCATTCAGTTATTCCTTGAACAATGCCTAGAATGATAGCTTGGAAAATGTCCATTTAAACACCCCGATACCAACAATTATTCCAAAAGTATCTGCTAACATATCATAATAACTAAAACTTCTAGATGGAATCATTGACTGAAGATATTCTGACAAGACAACAAAAATCAGACAAAAAACTATGCCAAAAACATAATAATGTTTAACATTAAACATCTGAAATACCTTAAGGCTTATAATAACTAAGACAAAGAATTCAGCAAAATGAATCAGCTTATCATTATCATTAACCGCATCAAGATCCTTTGGGACAGTGATCAAGAATCCGAACATCATGATCAAGATATAAACAATCAATAATGCTAAAGCAACATATTTCTTTTTAGATTTCGCCATGTTCAAGGAATTAGAATTCTGTTTATAAAATTTATGCATAAAAATATTCTTTCACTTTGTTCAAGTATGTTTTTGAAATATTCAAAAACATTTTTAAATACCCTAAATTTCCTTCTCAGTATAATGCATTTGTATAATCGCGTAGCATATGCTTAAATGAGGTTAAATAATGGTTGAAAATAATAAACAGGCAGCAAAGAATGCAGCAAAATCAGCTGCTGATCTGAAAAAACAGAAAAAAAAGAAATGGTGTCCGATAATAGCTCCAGACCTTTTCAGTAACAGAGTTCTTGGAGAATCATTGCTAGATGATGCATCACAATTAATGAATAGGACAATTACTGTGAATATGATGCAATTGTTAGGAGATATGAAAAAGCAGAACATAAACATGATGTTCAAAGTAGTTGATGTCAAAGAAGGCAAAGGCTTAACTGAACCAATGAAATTTGAAGTGTCACAATCATCAACCAGAAGGCTTGCACGAAGAGAAAAAGACAAGCTGATGGATAGCTTTGTGGTAAAAACAGGAGACAATAAGCTGATAAGGATAAAGACAATAATGATAACAAACAATGCCACAAAAGGCAAAGTCCAGACAGCATTAATAAAAAATTGCAGGTATGCATGCAAGGAATTAATCAATGCAACAACATTCACCAACTTATTCTATGATCTTGTTAATGGAAAATTCCAGAAGCAGGTGAAAGATGCTCTTCATAAGACATATCCGTTGAGGATATTAGAGATAAGGCTTGTCGAATTGGAAAGAAGAAAGAAAAAAGAGTCAATAGAAGAGCAGGAATTGCTAAAATTAAAAGAGCAAAAAGAATTAGCTTCAGAAGAAGAGACAGAAGTAGAAGAGAAAAATGATCAATCAGGAGTATGATCTAGAGCTTGATAAGGTTGTTTCTGAAATAAAGAAAGAGCAGGCTAAAAAGATTCTTATACAGCTCGGTGAAGGCTTAAAGCCTAGAGCAATTGAGATACAGGAGCATATACAGGCAGAAATGAAGAATGATGCTCCTGAAATATTTTTCTGGCTTAATTCATGTTATGGAAAATGCGATATCCCGGACATTCTTGAATCAAGAAAGAATGAGTTTGATATGCTGATACAGTTTGGGCATTAAATGATTTATTATTTATACTGATTTATTATTTATTCAGTTCATTCTTACATAATTCCTTGCATAACCATTCAACATTTGGAGCAAGCTTGTATTTATAATACTCTTTAATAGGCATCCAGATAAATTCAGAAAATACCTCTTCCATTATCTTAATCTCTCCATTCATGATCTCTGCTTCAAAGATATTGCTCTGGATTAGCTCATCTTTTTTAGAAAATTCAAAGCAACCAAGATTTCTTGTTATCTTGACATCAACATTGATTTCTTCTTTAGTCTCTCTAATTGCAGCATGCTCCAATGCTTCATTGTCTTTGACTTTTCCTCCAGGCAATTCATAATAATCATGCTTGATCCTGTAAAGCAAAAGAATATTATCATAATGGATTATTGCACATCCGCTTAATACCTTTATTGCCATCTTATTTGATCCTCTCAATAGTCTCAATATCCTTAACTCTTTTATCAGCCTTAATTGATGTCCTGAAGATGTTCCAGAACACTTTCTGGATCCATTCAACCCATTCTTCATCAATAATATCATAAAATATGTGGTTCAATTTGTCTTTTCCTGAGATTTTTCTTTCCTTGAATCTTGCCCATTTATTATCAACAATAAATGCCCTGAATGGCTGCTCAGCATGCCTGATCTCAATCATTTCCTTCTTTAATTTATAATTTATCTGCAGCATCTTCTGGATATTCTTCATAGAATCTAGATCAACATTGCACAATATTTTAATGCTTACATTATTCTCAGCCAATTCCTCAAAAACATCTATTATTTTCATTTTTCCCTGGATGGCATTGACCCATGAAAGATTTCCGGAAAATATCAATACCTGGCTTTCTGCACTTCTCAATGCATTAACCAAATCCTGTTTTGCAGTAATTGTGTCTTCTTTCTGCTCCTCGAGAAATGCACTTCTTTTTGATTCATCAACATACTGATAGATATCAAAAGGGCTGAAGTCTTTTTTATCCCGTGCAATCTCTATTCTCTTGAAAAGCCTTTCCTGAAATTCAGAAGAGTGAATCTTCTCCACATTATTCCAGTAAGCGATCTTCAATGCTCCTCTTGTACCGCCTCTGAATGTTCTTGATGCAATTATGCCTTGCTCTTTGCTTATTTTTTCAACATATGTATCAGCAGTGCGCCAATTCTTATTTATATGAAATGCAATCTCCTGGATAGTTCTTGGCTTAATATAAACAAATTCAGAAATTTTTTTAATTGTCTTTGAATCAAGCATACCTTCGTTAATGGCTAATTTCTTATAAAACTTTCGAAAATACAACACTGATACACTTTTTTGACTAAAAATAATTAATATATATACAACACTAATATATATCATGTCCTTTGACAGGATTGCGGGGTGAAAAAATGATAAAGGATTATTGGACAGAAGAGGAAATGGAGGAAATAATAATGGATTCAGCAGATTATGAATCCTGGAAAAAAACCATAGTGATTGAAAGAATAAAATAATCTTTTTTATAAAAAACATCAATCAAAAAGATTTTAAAATAATAATTAATTGCTTTTTTTGTTATATAATGTATATTTATGCATTTCTCGTCAGCAAACTGATAGCATTTTCTGGCAGATTTTTCATGAAAAGGAAATTTTTATATATTGAATAAGGGTTTCTTTTAAGAAAATTGAGATAAAGAAAAAATTTCAAGACGATAAAATGTATGAATTGATCATTACTGAAAAGCCGAATGCTGCAAAAATGATAGCAGCTGCATTAGCAGACTCAAAAATCATAAAAGAAAACAATAAGGGGGTCCCTTACTATAAGATAATCCATAATAAGAAAGACATTGTTGTCGGATGCGCAGTGGGCCATTTGTATACTGTTGCAGAGAAGCTGAAAAGCTTTAAGTATCCTGTTTTTGATCTTCAGTGGAAGAAGAATTCTGATGTGAACAAGAATGATTTCAGCAAAAAATATGCAGATACATTAAAGAAATTAGCTAAAGATGCAAATTCTTTCACTGTAGCCACTGATTATGACATTGAAGGTGAAGTCATTGGATTAAATTGTGTAAGGTTTGTATGCAAGCAAAAAGATGCTGCAAGGATGAAGTTTTCAACATTGACAAAGCCTGATATTGTCGATTCTTATGAAAATAAGTCATCAACATTAGATTGGGGACAGGCATATGCAGGAGAGACAAGGCATTTTCTTGATTGGATGTATGGAATTAATTTAAGCAGGGCATTGACTCTTGCAATAAAGAATGCAGGAATGTTCAAGATATTAAGCTCTGGAAGAGTCCAGGGGCCTGCATTAAAGTTAGTTGTTGAGAAAGAGAAAGAGATCAAGGCTTTTATTTCAGAGCCTTATTGGCAGGTACAGGTAAACGGTCGCTTTTCAGATAATAAATTAATTGAATTCTGGCATGAAAAAGAAAAGATATCAACAGCAGAAGAAGCGCTCAATATATACAATAAGGTAAAATCAAAGAATGGAAAAGTCTTGAAAACACAAAATTCTGAATTTATACAAAAGACACCTGTACCGTTTGATCTAACTACACTACAGACAGAAGCTTACAGGTTTTTTGGAATTAATCCGAAACAAACCCTTGACATAGCACAAGAGCTCTATACTTCAGGATTCATATCATATCCGAGAACAAGCTCACAAAAACTTCCTAATGTGAATTTCAAGAAATTGCTCGAGCAATTATCCAAGTATGATGTTAAAGCAATGGATTTATTGAAAACAAGCCTTAAGCCTTCAGAAGGAAAAAAGACAGATCCTGCACATCCAGCAATCTATCCAACAGGAATAATACCAAAATTAAAAGATAGGCAATTTAAGGTTTATGATCTTATTGTGAAGAGGTTCCTTGCATGTTTTGCAGAAGAAGCAAAAAGAGAGACATTAACAATAACTGTTGATATTGAAAATGAAAAATTCATTGCTCGAGGAACAAGGACAATAAAGCAAGGATGGCATTATTATTATATGCCATATGTGCAATTAGAGGAGCAACAGATGCCAAAAGTCAAAGTCAATGAAGCATTCTTCAACAAAGAGACAATTAAGCATGATAAATTCACTCAACCACCAAAAAGATTCACACCAGCCTCTATTATCAGGGAATTAGAGAAAAAGAATCTTGGCACAAAAGCAACACGCGCCCAGATTGTTGATTCATTATATGAAAGAAATTACATAAAACATGAATCTATAGAAGCAACAGAGCTAGGCATTCAGACAGTTGAAACATTAGAAAAATTTGCAGCTGAAATTCTTGATGAAAAACTCACAAGACATTTTGAGAATGAGATGGAAAAAATCAGGCAGAAGAAACTGACTGAAGATAAAGTATTGAAAGAGGCTGAAAAGACACTAATTAAGGTTCTGGAAAAATTCAAGAAAAATGAGAAAAGCATTGGAAAAGAATTAAGCAAAAGCCATAAGCAGCATCTTGAGACAAGCTCATTTATTGGAAAATGTCCTAATTGCGAAAAAGGAAACCTTAAGATAATGTATTCAAGAAAATCCAAGAGGAAATTCATAGCGTGCGATGCATACCCTGAATGCAAGACAATAATGAACATGCCAGGATACAATATAAAGGTATTTGATAAGACATGTGAGCATTGCAAATATCCTATTGTTAGAGTTATTGCGGGAAAAAATACAAAAGAATTGTGCATTAATAATCATTGTCCATCAAAAAAACATGAAGACAAGAAAGTCCAGAAGCATATTGATGCGTTAGAGAACGGCCAAATAGTAAGCAAATGCCCAAAATGCAATAAGGATCTAGTTTTAAGAAAATCAGTCTATGGACAATTTCTTGGATGCAGCGGATTCCCAAAATGCAGATACACAGAAAAGATCCCTGAAAATGAAGAAGATAAGAAAGCCATAGAAAAGAAAAGAGAATATATTAAGAATAATCAAAACAAGGATCAATCTCCGCCATCATCAAAGTCCATGTCATCAAAATCATAGTCATCATCATCTAATCCTGCATCAATATCCTCTCTGCCCAGATCAAATTCATCATCCTTCTTTTTCTTGTCCTCTATCACTATGATGTCATCAGTCGAATCATATTTATCCTTAGCCATTTTTTGCCCCCAATCGATGCCCTATATAGATAGCAATATTTATAAATCTTTTGCAAAAACTTTAAATACAGCAGCCAGATACAATAATAAATGGGGTTGTGGGGTAACTTGGCTAGCCTTCGAGGTTTGGGACCTTGCGATCCCGGTTCAAATCCGGGCAGCCCCATTCAATACACTCAATTCAATATAGTATACTAATATGTATTTTCTAAACCAAAAAGTATATAAATCCTCTGATTAATAATCCTGTATTGGTGAGGATCATGAGGATATATTTCATATTATTGCTGATATTGCTTTCTGCTCCTGCATTAGCGCTAAATGTAGATTATTCCTATAAGGCAAAGGTTGATTCAATATATAACAATGAGACAGCAATTTATGCATTTAAATTCATCAATGCAAACAACAATACTGAAAGAATACAATTCTACACAATCAGCGGCTATTGGGATTTGACTCCAACATTGATTTTAATGGAGGCATTCTCAACAAAAAATGTTAATCTTGAGATAGTTACTTATGAAAAAGACCTTTACGGACCGCAGCTTGTTCCTGTTACTATAAAATTATTGAACAATGAAGATTCTGTAGTTGAAAACTTGTATGTATATATTAAATCATCAAATGATACGCCAAAACAATATGTTCCGAATGTATATATGGAAGTGTCAATGCCTACAGAGATTGATCCAAGAAAATCAACAAGCATTGAAGTCTATCTGCGCAACAGGAATCCATTAAACATGAAGGATTTAACAGTATCAATAACATCAGAATTATTCAACAAAGATTTTAAGACACAATTATCCGGATTAGAAGAAAAAAGCAACCAGATATTATTTGTTGATCTAGATACTGCGCAAGCTCCAGCAACCTATGATGTTAATGTGAAATTGATCTATGAAAATAAGACAATATCTCAGGTGGAAAAACAGATAATAATCAAGAATTATGCAGATGTTACAGTGGAGCAGACAAAAACAAAAGGATTATTCTCAACAACAGAAAAAATTTCTCTCTACAATGAAGGAAATTATCAGGTCATGAAAACTGTCAATTTGGAAAGAAATTGGTTCCAGAGAATATTCACTAAAGCTTCTGTAAGGCCAGAAATAATTAGGGATCAAGGAAAATTCTTTATGTCATGGACTATCCCATTAACGCCGAGACTAGAATCTGAAATAGTAGTAAAGACAAATTATACCATATTAGCATTAATAATAGCGATAATAATCATCTCAATAATATTATATTTCTTATTAAGAAGCCCGGTAATTCTATATAAGAAAGCAAAAATCATATCAGGATCAGAAGAAGGAGTGTCTGACATTAAGATAAGGCTTCATATAAAGAACAGGTCAGGACAGACGATAAGGAACATAAAAATTATTGATAAGTATCCAAAGATTGTTCAATTAGAGGAAGAATCTGCTTTAGGATCATTAAAGCCGATAAAAATGTTATCAGCAGATAAGCTTAATAGTCTATTGACATGGACTCTTGAATCACTTGATCCATATGAAGAAAGATTGCTTGTATACAAGGTAAAATCAACTCTTAACATTGTAGGCAATATCACATTACCATTAGCAAAAGTGAAATTCCATACGCCAGCAGGAGATAGGACATCTTATTCTGATAAAGTGAAACTATTGCATAAATCACATCATTCATTGAAGGAAAAATAATTAAAAAAGTAATTAATTTCTAAGAATTAAGACGTTTATTAGTACATTTGCATGAGATAAATATATCCCCTCGCCCAGATTTTCTAAGCGGTTTAGGTTGTTTCGTTACCGAGGGCTTCAACGAAGTTGAACCCTCAGTTTTGACGCGACTTTTCCTAAAAGGCGCTTCTCGAACCGGGAACCTTTCGGTGACGGCTGAACATTTTTCATCCATTGTCATTAGACATAGTCGAATGCTTTCTACAGCCGAACGCTCTAGCCATTGAGCTACGAGGGGACAATGATTTGAAACAGCCATTAATTTATAAATATTTTCTATTGATCATGCATGAAATAGACAATGCATGAAATAGACATTGAACAGTATCTCCGATTAAGAATTCTTCACTATAGAATTTAGAGAAAAATCAATGCAGGATGACTGCATTGATTAGTCTCACATTGAAAAACAATAAGGAGTTTAGGGACTTTATTATAAAAAACCTTGTATTACCTGAAGAATGTTCACAGGTTTTGGAGTATTTGGTTAATACTGGAGGTTATGTCGAGACTATATGTAATAAGGCAGATAATTTGCATAGGATTATAAAACAGGAATATCCTGAAACTATAAGCATGGCTTATAGTGGATATATTAAGAATTTTATTCTTAAACAGCATTTTGGTCTAGTTGATTTGATTGCGGATGTTACTTCTGAGAATTTTTATGGCAAAATTTCAGGTTTTGATATTTACCCATGGACTGGTAAAGAAGGGGTAAAGGGTAAGATTAATTTTTTAGTTGTTGGGATATTATTTAGAAATAGGATAATACCGTTTTATGTCGTGCATCTTAAACTTGGCGCATCAAAAGCCAAGTTTATAGGTGAAGCCATAAGATACTGTGCTAGTTTAGGTTTAAAGATTGGAAAAATACTCTTAGATAGGGGATTTTATTCAGGAGAAGTTATTAATAAAATAGATGCGGAAAAAATTCATTACTTGATTTTTGCGCCTAAAAAAGCATTATTCAAATGCATGCTCGAAGGCACTGAAGAAAGCATTGTCGTAGAACATGAAATAGTATATAACAAAAATTTTACAAAAAATAAGATATACACAGAAATAGCTCTAATAAAAGATGTTAGAGGATATGATTGGGTTTTTGCAACAAATCTCTCTATAAGAGAGATTGAAAAATATGTGGAAATATACAAAAAAAGATGGAACATAGAAACAATGTTTCGAGTCCACGATAAGGCAAGAATACAAACAAAAAGCAAAAATCCTACACTAAGATTATTCTATTTCCTACTAGGGATGTTATTAGTAACCATATGGAATATTTTTTGCAAGGAAAAATGCACATTCAAACTGTTTCTGACATACATCTCAGAAACAGTAGATAAAACAAAAATTATAACAAAAACCATTACGGAATAAAAAGTCGAGATAGCGATAGCTATACATTTTTAAAAAATGCTTATCGACGATAAAGAAAAATCGGGGTGAAAATCGAAAGAAGAAATTTTAAGAAAAAAGAAACAAAAACAGAACCAAAAATTAAAAACTACAAATTCAAAGAAAGTCAATCGGAGATACTGTTGAACAGTATCTCCGAATGTGAATAA
>DUIB01000031.1 GCA_013330595.1 Candidatus Woesearchaeota archaeon
TAACTATTTATTCGAAAAACTCGAATTTACAAAAAAAATAAAAAAAGAACGCTTATCCCCTATTTCTTTCAACCGCATATACGAAGTCATCTTTTTCCCAGTTGACAACTTCCTTAAATACTCTTTTTCCTCCTTTGACAATTACTTTGGTGTTGTCAGCTGCAACCCCGTATTTCAGCGCAATATTCTTTTCTTCAACATTCACATCATCATTGTTGAAATCTACTCTAAAGCCTATGACATCTCCATAATCCATTGAAGTAAATGCCTTTAATGCCTGAGCATTATCATTAACACATGCATCATTCTTGAAATTATAGAAATTCAACAATATCAATTTATCCTCTTTGACTGCAATCTCATATGCCTCTTGTGTATATTCTATATAGAATGATTTTTTTCCTGCGAGCCAAATGCCTGTGTATCCTGTTATCACTTCAGGCTCTGGTTCTGGAGGAGGACTTGCAACTTCAGTAGTTGTATTTTTTGGAACTTCTGGTGCAGAAGTGTCCTCAACAACAGTGGTTGTTGTACACCCGACTATAAACAAAGAAAGCATGATTAATAATATCGCATATCTCATAATACCACCTAGGTAAACAGCATAATTGTTTATCATTAATAAATTTTATGTATATTGTATTGTTCAACACAAAACATTTAAAGGAGCATAATTCTCAGTAATTATGGCTGATAATTCAGATGATGGAAATGATAGGAATGATGAACCAAAAGACATAGGAGTAACTGTTAAGAAATCAGAGGATTTCAGTGAATGGTATCAACAAATAATTCTAAAGTCTGAAATGATCGAGTATGGGCCTGTTTCTGGATGTATGATAATAAGACCTTATGCATATAGTATTTGGGAGAAGATACAAAATTTTACCAATAGAGAAATAAAAAGTATGGGCATACAAAATGCCTATTTTCCTATGTTGATTCCAGAATCATTATTTAACAAAGAAAAAGAACATGTCAAAGGTTTTTCTCCTGAAGTTGCATGGGTTACACAAGGTGGAAATTCTGAATTGCCTGAAAGATTAGCTATTAGGCCAACTTCGGAAACGATTATGTATGACTCATATAGCAAGTGGATAAGATCTTGGAGAGATCTTCCATTAAGACTTAATCAATGGTGTAATATCGTCAGATGGGAATTTAAGCATCCTATACCCTTCTTAAGAACCAGAGAATTTTTATGGCAGGAAGGACATACTGCTTTTGCAACAAAACAAGAAGCAGAAAAAGAGGTTTTCGAGATACTCGATCTCTATCGGAGAATATTTGAAGATCTATATGCTGTACCGATGCTAACAGGAATAAAATCAGAAAATGAAAAATTTGCTGGAGCATTATATACAACAAGCGTAGAAACACTTTTCCCTAATGGAAAAGCTATTCAAGGAGCAACATCGCATCTTCTAGGACAAAATTTTAGCAAATTATTCAATATATCGTTTCTCGATGCTGAAGGTAATAAACAATATGTCTGGCAGAATTCTTGGGGCATAACAACTAGAACTATTGGTATAATGATAGGGGTACATGGTGATGATAAAGGATTGTTAATACCTCCAAGAGTAGCTCCAATACATATAGCAATAATTCCTATCCTATTTGAAGATTCAATGGACAAAGTCTTGAGAAAATGTTTTGAGATAAAAGAAGGACTATCAAAAACAAGATATCATGAAGATCATCTTAATGCAATTGTTGATGATTCTGATGACAGGCCAGGATATAAGTTTAATCATTGGGAATTGAAAGGAGTTCCTCTGAGAATAGAGCTAGGCCCTAAGGATCTGGAAAAACATCAGGCTGTATTAGTAAGAAGGGACACAGGAGAAAAAACAATAGTAAAGATATCTGAGATCAATGAAATATCAAAAGAACTGCTTGATGACATACAGAAGAACCTTTATGAAAGATCATTGAAGATACTGAATGATTCTATTTCAAAGACCGATAATCTTGATGATTTCAAGAAATTAATTGAGGAGAAAAAAACTGTTCTTGTGCCATTCTGCAATAATCCGGAATGCGAAGATAATATAAAAGCAATGACAGGAGCAAAGTCATTGAACAGCCCATTAGATCAGAAAAACAATGAGATGAAATGCTTCTCTTGCAATGCTTTGACAAAGACATTATTCTATTTCGGAAGAAGCTATTAGAAATCAATATTTCGCAAACTTTATTTAGCCGATAATTATTCATAATATATGGAGAAATATGTTTTCAAAAAATATTCTCATGAATATACTGCTCTTTTCTTATCTGAAAAGAAAAAATTAGCAAAAATCCTCGGTAAAAATGCTAATATCGAACATATTGGTTCAACAGCAGTTCCAGGCCTAGGAGGCAAAGGGATATTAGATATTATCATAGGCATTATAGGACATAATCTAGATGATGCAAAAAAGAAATTAATAAAAGCAGGTTATGAATTCCGAGCCATAGCGAGTGTGCCAGAAAGATTATTTTTTAGGCGAGATTATAATTATAAAAAAGAAAAAAGAAGAGTGCATATCCATCTTATAAAATTTAAGAGCAACGATTGGAATAAAATGATCAAATTCAGGGATTATCTGATTAAACATCCAGAATCCGTTGAGCAATATATGAATATTAAAAAACAGGCAGTTAAAAAAGCCTCTGGAGATGGTGAAAAGTATAGAAAATACAAAGAAAAATTCATTAAAAATATTTTAAAGAAAACAAAATAAGATAAATTTTTATACTAGTAGCGTTATTGATAAATTTTAATGAAGCTCAATAATCTTATAGAGTCGCAGCAATTGGATGTTGCCACTATTTTTGCTCTTTTTCATAAGGCTGATGAGCTCAGGATATCTGTGAAAAAGCCTTTGAACGGAAAGATCCTTGCAACACTTTTCTATGAGCCCAGCACCAGGACAAGGCTTAGTTTTGAGTCTGCAATGTTGAGATTAGGGGGCAATGTCATCAGCACAGAAAATGCAAAAGAATTCTCATCGGCAATAAAAGGAGAATCAATACAGGACACAACAAGAATAGTATCAGCATATGCGGATGTAATAGTAATAAGACATTATGAAGATGGTGCTGCAAAAAAAGCAGCCTCTGTAAGTCCTATTCCAGTGATTAATGCAGGTGATGGCAAAGGACAGCATCCTACACAGGCTCTTTTAGATCTATATACAATATGGAAAGAGATTGGACATATAGAAGACATCACTGTTGCTATGGTTGGAGACTTAAAATATGGAAGAACAATAAGATCATTGTGTTATTTGCTTGGAAAATTCAAGAATATAAAAATAATCTTCATTGCTCCAGAATCTCTTTCTGTCAATGATGATATTAAAAATTATCTGAAAAAATACCATATTCAATTCGAAGAACAAACAGATATGAACAAAAATCTGCCACATATTGATATCCTATACATGACTAGAATCCAAAAAGAGCGTATGACAGAAGAAGAATACAAGAATTCAGCCGGAAAATATAGGATTACAGAAGAGAACATAAACTTATTGGAAGAATCAGCAAGATTAATGCACCCATTGCCTCATGTAGAAGAGATAGAATTAAATCTTGAAACAGAAAAAACAAACAAAAGAGTAGCTTATTTTAGGCAGGCAGAGAACGGACTATATATTAGAATGGCATTATTGTCATATTTGTTGGAATAAAAAATTTTTATTAATATCAGAACCTATCTATTCAACTTCAATGCAGCATACAATATAATTAAATACATTATCAATCCATAAATGCATGTCGGCAATAATAAAGGCCATTTGCATCCTCCAGGGCATTTTATCACAAATAATTCTTGGATCGCGAAATATAAAGAAAATAACACGCCAATAATTGAAACAATCAACAATATCTTTTTAGTGAAAGTATCACCTTTCTTGAAATGAAGCATTAATGACGAGAAGAATAATATTATAAACATTATAAACCCATAAGTACAAACAGGATAACCCCATAGAAAAGGACATCCTCCGCCAACAGGACAGGTTCCAGTAAGCAATTGTCCCACTGTAAGATATCCTGAAAAAAATAATCCGATTAATGAAAATATTATTATTAGCATTCTATGCCTCACCTAAAATTTAATAAAAAAAACGATATGAAAAGTTAACGAAAAAAAAAGAATTAATCATAACTCACTAATCTAAAATTTCTATAGACAATATTCGGCATATCATTATCGTAAGTGCTGCCTGGTCCGCTTCCAAGCCAAATCTTGAAATCTACAGGATACCATGGATAAGGTGATGTCGATGGATACTTGTCTCCAGCAAAGGGTTGTCCTCTGTCCTTCTTCATATCCCAGACTTCTTGACCATCCCTATAGACTTTGAAATCCTTATTATCATTATCCCAGACCACTTTAATCTTATACCACCTATTAGGATCCCAAGCAGTCTTTATGCCAGTAGGCTCATTCTTCCAATCAGCAGCCGCACCACCTTCACTATCCATAGCAAATACTGCTTTGCCATTATTGAGTGTCTGCGAAGTTGTCGGAGATGCAAGTAATATTTTTCCTTTGAATGCATCTCCCGTCTGGAATTGTCCGGGGACAGTATATATAGGGCCTCTATAGACTACCTCAAACCTGAAATAATTATTTCTATAATTTGGATTGTACTCTATAGGTTCAGGTATCCCTCTCCCATCATACATTGCAACAAAAGTACTGGATTCACTAGAGATACTTGCATTAGGAGGAACAGGGAAATAACTATAATCAAAACCCTTAACCTCAAACTCGACATAACCATTATAGACCTGCCGAGGAACATCATAAAGAATATGGTTCTCTCCTAAACCAGGCCTATAGCCTTCAGAAGTCAATGTGCCACCAACCTTAACACCTTTTGTAATTCCTAAAAGAGTATCATTGATAATGACATCTACAGGGATTTCAGGACACGGAGTTCCTGTGGCTGTCTGCTTTAGATGTAGAACCCAATCATTTGAGTCTGGTTTTGTGAATGTTCTCAATGCACAACCTTCTACGGTGGTGGCTGAATTATATACACCGGTTCTCGGATTATAGAATCTAGCACTATATGTTCCAGAACCAAGAGAGACACTCAACTGCGTCTCAGTCTCAGAATATGCAATATATTCAGTATTAGGATTGACAATACAAGAGTCAGAAGCGCATGCAGTAGGCACTAGTTTCCAATACTCCTTATCCTGGAAGAAGTTATACAGATAAGTCATGTACTTCGCCCCAGGAGAGGTGGCATACTGTACGCTGGCAAATGGTTGTGTACGTGCATTATAAGTGCCTGTATTCCCGAATGCAAATCCTGATGCGCCATGCATCATGACCTGCCATGTTGCTTTCCTTACCGTATCAGCGTCAACATGGTGCTCATGTGTAGCCCCACGACCACTATTCTCATAGAAAAATTCTTCATTCATCACAGGTTTTCCTGATGCCCTATCCCGTGTTATCCAGTTCCATTGATAGCCATATTCCTTAGTTGCATGCGGAACTCCTGCTTGTTGCATCTGCCAGTCAAGCCAATTTTCATTGGCAAACTCTGTATCTGAAGGATTATTTCTATTCCATGCAGTTGAATCCAATGTATGCATTGATTGCAGATGATTATGTACACCATACTTCTCAATCCAGTTGCCAATAGAATTTCCTAGTACAAGATATCCGGGAGTTGTGCTTCCCTGTTCCTCGATCTCTGCCCTTCCCTCCCAATTGACATTATATGCATCATATCTTGCTGCAAGATATCTTACATATCGTTCCATCTTCTGATAATTATTGTTATCCCATCCGAAGAATTTGACAAGATTATCCTTATCGCTTCCGACCAATAGATGCATTGTTATGCCTTGTGAATTCGCGTATTTAATCCTCTCATCTACCTGCTTGAAATATTCCGGATTAACCTTGTCACGATCCCAAAGCAAAAATGCTACGCCTCCTTCATTGATATGTTGAGCCTGACTCACAGGATTAGGCAAGTCCTGATAGATTGGAACGATATAACTTCTTATGAAATTGAATTTCTGACTGGCACGCTTATCTATATACTGTCTAAATATATCGTGTGTCAGATTGCCTCCTACATTGCTGAAACAATTCCAACAAGTATCACCCATCAAAAAAACATGTTCGCCTGTCCCAGAATATTTGAATGCATAATTATTGCTCGGATCCCTGATTATGAATCCTTTATTTCCTGTATTGCTTGCTGTGAAACTTCCTGTTTTTGCATTTAATCCGGCATCTGCAGATTTAGTGATGTATGTGTATGTCCCTACTTCAGTCGGAGCGATCCTGAACTTCCATGTTGTCCCACCATCCCAAAACATAGGCACTGTCAACTTTTTCCCACTCGGCGTAGTCACATTTGCATCAGCAGTCACATAATAATAAGGGTTAGCATATGTTCCTGAATGTGTGAATGATTGTTCATAGACGGTATATAATCCTACATCAGTAGTATTCTCGCAACTATCAACACAATCAGTATCCTCACAATCAACTAACTCATCACAATCATTATCTTTATTATCACCACAAACTTCAGGAATACACCAAGGATTCTCAACTTCTTCAATCAGCCTTGATCCCCAAGGACACCACGTACATTGTCCAACAGAATATTGTGCGCAGTATTCATCAAAATGATTCTCTAACCACGACATACCCCCATCACATAACTCCATCACCAATTGAAAAAAAACGATAGAATCCGGATCTAAGTAATAACTCCATTGAGAATTATAATCCATAGTTCCATTAAAAATGTAGCCCATAACCCCCGTCACATCGGTCTGTTTTCCAGCTAAAATATCTCTTGCTTCTTGAATTTTTGCAGGATCTGTTAATTTAAAAATAAAAGTTTCTGGTCTTGGTGGATAATCAAATTTAAAATAAACCTCATTAATAACAATTGAACATGTTCCATCTGCCTGACACACTTGTCCTGTCGGACATCCACATAAAGAACACTCATCAACTAACGCATCACAATCATTATCCTTACCATCATTACAAACTTCAGGATTATCACACTTCCCACCGCCAACCTTATTTGCGCAATACTCTGTAAGAGAAGGATTAACACCTTCCTGCAAACAAGCACCATCAACACAACCAAAAGAACAATTAAACTGAATCAAATTGCTATTAACATATTCTCCGACAACACACGGATTAACACAAAAATCAGAAACAAAAGCAGGAGAACAACCACTTACAATACTTGAACCTTTAACAAAAAAACTAGCATCAGAATCAGAAGCAAAAGAAGGACAAGAAGAAACAACTCCGCCAGTAACACCATCATCAAAAACACTAACAGAAAAAAACATAAAAACAACAGCAAAAAATGCAATCAATCCGGCACTAGCCAAAATTTTGTCATTAGCTTCCATCAAACACCTTCAATGAACCTTCTTACTGTGAGAAAATTTTATCAAAATCATTCTAACTCAGGAGTCGGATTGACTTCAGGAGGAATGACCTCAACCACACGTACAATCAAACTAGATGTTCGGAATATATCGCCTTTATCATCATAAACCTTTGCATAAATTATGTGGCTACCAACAGTTAATCCTGAGACTGAAAATTCGTATAAACTCTCTGAATCAACAGCATAAGAAACATCATCTGCAAATAATTCTACACTAACAACACTTCCGTCAGAATCAAAAGCATCAACAATCACAGGAATTGCATCACCTGAATTGAATTGTTCATCATTAACAGGACTAGTTATTGAGCCCGTAGGTAATTGATTGACAACAGGAGGAACTTCAGGTGTAGCTTCGGGAGGAATTTCGGGAGGGACCTCAGGAATAACTTCCGGCTCAACTACGACTTCAGGAGGAGCCTCTTCACCTTGAACAAAAAAATTTTGTTGAATACCTGCCTGATATATTTTTAATATGTCTGAGGCAGATAATGCTTTCTTATATATAAGTACTTCATCAATCATCCCATCTATATTTGATCCCCTTCCAGGACTTCTTCCCCCGATTATATACTCATTTGGTGATGGACATAATGTTAATGGAATCCCTTCTCTCTCTGTTGCCTTAAGTTCACCATTAACGTATAGTTTCATGAAATCTCCTGGAACATAGACACCGACAATATGCGTCCATTGACCAACTATATCACTTGAATACTCGACCAGATACTGATCACTGCAATCAGAGCTCACTTTGAATGATAAATATTTAGGTGCTGTGGGGGGCCAATTTTCATAAACAAGATCCCATCCTCTGCTCCCTGGCCAGCCACTTCCAGAAAGAATTCTTGGGCCATCTTTATCATTTATTGAATTGACATAAACCCATACGACGAGTGTAAATTCAGAATCTAATTGAAAACCTTTATTAAATTTTATAAAATCATCAACACCATCAAACACATACGCCCCTCCAATTTTCCCAGAGGATGTCCATGTTGGACTTGACAGCCCATCTTGATTGCCTAATAGTCCATCATTTCCATAAGTGGAATAATCTTTTACAGTATATGTATTTATCGGCTGTTCATCAAAAGTCATGTTTAATAATAAATCACTTACTGTACCGACTGGAGGGAATGAATGTGGATTCGCATAGCCTGTTCTTTCACAGTAAGCGGCCAACCTAGGATTTTGATTAGTATTAGCCGCATTATAACAACGCCCATTTGAGCATCCGTAAGAACAATTAACTATCCTAAAATAACCCGGAGCGGCATATTTGGTAGTATCATATTCCTTCAATGTACATCTGCCAACACAAGTGTCAGTGTATGTAGTATTTTTACAAATACCAAAAGATAATGTTCCTTTACTATATTGATTACTACCATCTGGATCAGTAACCGGAAATTGACTGCTGCATATATTCAGATTCAAATCTCCGAATACTTTTCCTGCCTGATCCTGCCTTATCACACCAACTATTATAAGCAATGCTATTAATGCAACTGAAGCAACAATGAATAACAAAAGATAATTATGATTAAACTCTTTTTTGACTATTGTTTCCCTGCTAGCTACTTCATGTTTGGGTTTTTCTTCTGCTAATTTAGCTTTATGAACATGTTTTGCTTTTTTTGATGCAACATTATGTTTTTTCTTCATGTTTACTCCGCAGTATTAAGGTTGTCCTGTCCCCACACTTCAGCTTCATATAATATTATTGAGCCTCCTGATGTAAATGTAACTCTTACATATCTTGCATTTCTTGAATTGAATGTGCTCTTGACCCATCCAGTATTTGCATTTCCAGTGACAGCAGAACTCCAACTTGTGCCATCATTTGAAGTTTCTACCTTATAAGCATAATTTTTACCAAATTTCATATTTGTTTCTGAAACAGTTTGTGAATATCCGAGATCAAGAGTAATGCTGTTTGGTGTTGTAGATGACCAGTACGTGCTCTCATCAAAGTCAACTGCCTTTATTGGCTCATTGCCATCTTGGATAGCATCATCACTGGTAGAGACACTTTCGATAAATAATAATCCTGGCTCTATTTGTGAACAAGTTTCACCGCAATCAGCAGGACAGTTGCATCCATCCTCTGATGCAGAGCATCTATTGTTTCCGCAGACTGCTTCAACAACAATTCCTGAGATATCAGAAGTCTTCTCTGTTACACCAAATAATGCTTTCGCTTGTATCAAATATGTTCCTTTACTAGGTGTCCAACTGTATGTATGTGGCGATGAAGTTCCTGTTGACTTCAAAGCACCATCCACGAATAACCTTATATTAGTCAATTGGCTTGTAGGTGAAGCAGTAGCAGTCAATGGTATAGTGTATCCTTCATCGAACACTGAATAATCTAATGGGTTTGTCAATGAGACTGTTTGTGATGAGCTAACAAGAACAAAAGTACGTATTTTTTCTACAGTATTAACACCATCATATACTCTAAGCCACAGATAATAAGTTGCGCCAACAACAGTAAGATTAACAGGATAATTATTAGGATTCATTTTAACACCAGTCATAGTCAAGCTACCAGAAGTGGGACCGGGAGCCTGAGTAGTATTCTTTATTAAAGCACCGGCCTGATTATCACCAATCCTATCAATGTACCATAAAACATTAAGTGAAGGGTTATCATCAGAAATACTTCCAGCATAACTCAAAACAGAACCAACAACAACACTCGAACCATTAGATGCAGGACTAGTGATTGAAACAGTTGGAGGATTATTAACACCAGAATTAACATTTACATTAACAACACCAGAAACTGTTGAAAGACCTAAAGTATCCCTGGCAGTAGCCCTCAAACTCAACACACCTGGCTGAGCATCATCAAACTGCCAAGTGTAAGGACCAACAGACTTAACACCCATACTACTCCAAACAGCACTACCATACCTATACTCCAAAGTAACATTCTTCAAATTATTATTAGCATCAGAAGCAGAAACCTGTATAATAACATCACTACCTTCACTGATATTAGCACCATTACTAGGACTGGTGATTGAAACAACAGGAGGCAGATTACCAGTATTCACATTCACATACACCACACCAGAAACTGTTGAAAGACCTAAAGTATCCCTGGCAGTAGCCCTCAAACCGGACTTGCCCTCCAAAGGATTATTCCAGATAACAGAATAAGGAGAAGAACTATCAACACCGATAACATATCTAGTGCCATCACGATCCTCATAATCAAAAGTCACATTCTTAAGATTATTATCAACATCGGTAGCAGAAGCAGTAATAGTAATAGACTGGCCAACACTAAAATTAGCATTATTAACAGGAGAAGTAATAGACACATTAGGAGCATGATTAGTACCAGGATTAACATTCACGTTTCTGTTCACGCTAGATTGAGCTTGACGATTATCCGAAACAATAGCCCTAATAGCCTGACTTCCAACAGGAGCATTATTCCAAGTAAACCTATAAGTATAAGCATTAGTATAATTAATAGCTATATCAACCCAATTAGAACCACTAAGATACTGAACCTTAGCCCAAGAGATAGTACCATCAGAATCATAAGCACTAACAGTAATAGGAATACTTGAACCGACAGTAAAAGAAGCACCTTCAACAGGACTAGAAATAGAAACAGAAGGAACAGAATTATTAACAGCAGCAACAGTCACATAAGATGTTAAACTACTGGTATTTGCTCCAAGAGCATCATATGCTTTAGCTGAGAAAGTATATATACCGACACTACTAGGAGTGACTGAGATTTCGTATGGATATGATGTATCAGTTATTAATCCCCCTCCATTTGACTGACCAGTCGTGTGACCTATATAAAATTCTACTTTACTGATTGTCCCATCAGGATCATTAGCTGTTGCTGAAACATTAATAGTTGTATTTACTGTAACAGAACTGCCATTCAATGGCTTATTAAGTGTAACAGTAGGAGCAAGATTTACCTTACATGTTCCATCAGCTTGACATGTTCCATCAGCAACAAATCCTCCTGCAGCATTTGTATCACAAGGATCACCAACTGATGTCTCACTAGCTAAACATGGCGATTCATACTTACTACCTATATGGGCAACATTTGAGCTAACACATTCGACATAAGGTAATTGAACAGCATTGTACATATGTGCACAAATACCATCATTATTATATGCCTTATCATCATTACTGCACATGGTGCCTAAAGATGAGCATTCAGCAGCGCATCTTGCTCTCATATCATTTTCAGCAACACATAATCCTGATTGACATTGGCTTCCTGAAGCACAAAGGGCTCCTAATATTAATAATGAATTTGTTATTTTTATTGTTATGACGGGAGTAGCTTTTTGCTTATTTTTATTGTCATAAGCAATTGCCCATAATTGATAATTTCCTTCTTGATTAAATCCGTTTTCAAGCACCAAGCTATAAGGAGTTTCGCTGTCCTCTCCTAATTTTGTTTCAGGATTAACAACATCTCCTGCACTATATTTCATCCAGAATTCAACTCTCTTTACTGATCCATCTGAATCGCTTGCATTTGCATTTATGATAAATTTATTCCCTGGCTTATATGATTGACCATCAACAGGACTTAATAAAGTGACTGTTGGCGCTTTATTGGATGAGCCTCCTCCACCGCCTCCTCCACCGCCTGTTGCGGGAGTAGACCAGCATGCATTGTAATACCAATATCCCCCAGCTGACGTACACGTAGCAGTAGTACGACACAAACTAAAATAAGGTCTACCACATGTGACGGGAGTAACATTAATGGGAGTAGCAGGATTACAATTTCCATTTGTACATTTTTCAGCGCTAGCACAACTTATAGTGGATGTTGTGCAATCCGAATTTGTGATTGTTACCTCTGTTAATGCTGAACAAACTCTTGAAGCAGTGCACGTTTCACCCGGAGCTTCCGGCGTCACTAGTGCATATAATGCTTTTGCTTCCCCAATTTTTTTGCCATCCTTAAAGACTGCAACACTTACTGTTGTATCTTCAGCAATCCTGAATGGGCCTGAATACATTAATGAATTCAGAGAAGCCTCGACATCACCTAGTATATAGTATAATTGTACAGAAGGATCATTAGCTTCAATAGCAATCTCTAATGTACTAATTATGAATGGCCCAGAATTCGGATCTGGAGTGAATATAACTTGTACTTCTTCAGTCCTTTGTTCTGTGCATCCTGTGAGTAATAATGCACACAGAGCAAGCATTATAATATAGTGTTTCCATCCCATTGCTTAATCATTAATTAATTCATTTATATATTTTACGTTTATTTGTTGTAGAAAAATATTCGAAATAAATTATGAAAAAAAAAGATTTTGGGCAGATGCGATCATTGATTCATAATAAAACCTCATTAATCTTGCTATTTTTTCATTTTTACATAGAAAAAATCTTTTACTACGCAAAAATTTATAAATAACAAAAACTATTCGCTTTCAAGGGATTGAAAAATCAATATATTTTTAGGTTACGGGGTGGCAGAATGAAAAAGGTGTTGAAAAGCATATATTCGGGATTTGTAGGGGCTGTGCAATTCTTTGTTATTGCGATTATGGTTTTTGCGATTGTCAAAATCTTATATTTACTGATGAAAAAAGACTTTATTTTATCGCAATATAGTCTTTCAATTGTTGTATTATTATTTCTATTATTAGGATTTGCATACGGAGTCAGGTCTTTTCATAAGAGCAACAAATATTATAAGATGTTCCATTCCAAATGGTCTGTGTTCTGGCTTGATGTCCTTATAAGTTTTGTTTTCACTTTAGCTATCTATATAATTCTTACAGAAGGGCTTAATTATTCCATAAGCGGATTGATGTTCATAGGGACATTTATTATTCTGTTCGTATTGAATTATGGATTTTCTGCTTTAGTGATATCGATACATAATCACAAAAAAGCACATTTCAGAAAATCAAGGGGCCTACTTGCATTCCTGATGAATCCTGTTTTTGTCCTATTGTATTTCTGGCTTTTTTCATTGACAGTCTATAATGCTGTTTATGTTCCATGCGGAGTGAGCATTGCCGGTGTTGACAATAATCCATTTACAAGAAATACAATGAATTTAGACATAAAGCCCGGAGAAAAAATAGTGAGCATTGATAATGTCAAATTAAATAGCTTAAATGAAGTAAGAAGCTTTATTGACTCACTTGAATCTACAAAAGAGGTTGCGGTAGAGACAGAAAATAATCTGTATTACATAAAAACTTACATGCAAGGCAACAACAGATACATGGGCTTGATACTAAAGCAGGATTATTGTGCGAGAAAATAAAATGCCAGAAGCTGTAGATAATGCTGTGGAATATGTATATAGTTATGGTCGCGGAAAAGATTCTCTTAATTCCACAGAAAATAAAGAAAAACTTAGAAAGGCATTATTGAATCTTGAATTAATTGTAAAGAATTCAATTGGTCAAGAGATATTTATTGAAATATACAATAGCGTTCAACTGCCTCAAGAAAGGCAATCTGAATTAGGGCCATTACAGGAATTCCAATATCCGACAACTTTCAGTTTAGATCCACGTTATGGGATCATATCTGGAAATTTAGCTTATGAAGGTCTAGGATTGCACATACCTACAGAAAGATATTATGAAGTATTTAATAGAAAAGTAATCAAATCTGATATTTTATTATATGATATAAAAAATGGGAGATTATTAGACTATTTTATTGATATAAATAACCCTGTCATCAACATCAATCCAGAAAAAACTCGAGCAGAAAGAGACCATCATTTGTTTGATGTCTATATCGGAGATCATGTCCGTAGAAGATTTAACAATTTAGATTATGCAATAGCAAGAGATGCTCTTGGTTTAGATGTTCCTGATGATTTAAAACAAGGGCTGGATGTTTACAAAACAGGAGAAATAATAAAGATATTAGATGCTATAAACAATGATTTTCAAAGGATTTATAGGAAGATAGCTCCAAACAATATTACAGATATTACTGATGTATTGAATTATGAAGGTTGGACAGATGCTCCTTTGTTTGATGCAGAAGAAGTGAGAGAGTTTGAGATTTTTACAACTCCTCCTGGTCCGAGTCAAGAATCTATTCTTGATAGTCTTAAAGAAAATATAACGAAGGCAGAAAAATTGGATCTGGGTAATAAGAAAGAATCATATCAGTCATCAAAAGGCAGATTATATATTCTTCCCAATTATATAATCAAGAGTAATATCCTGTATGAGTCAATTAAAAATAAAATAGCTGGCAATAACTAATTTCGGGGGTTATATGAACACATTACGTAAAGAGGAATTAATAGATTTATTCTTATATAAGAATAATGTAAGTGAAAGAGCTTCAGGAATAATAAAGGATCAGATTGATTCTCTTGAAAAAAAATTAAAAAAATCTGTCGGTGAAGAAATTTTCGTCCAATCTATGCATCTATCTCAACAAGTAAGAACAGGATTAGAAAAGGATGAAGAAGATGAAGATCGAATAAAGCTCACCTCAGATAAAACGCGCACATACGGCGTTATTGGTGGAGGAGACTTGACAATTGATTCATTCTTTTATATTATAATTCCGACTGATAAGCATATGACATATTACGAAGATGGCGTCCAAGAAGGAGGAATACGTATTCCTATGAAAATGCATTCTAATCATGCTAAACTTCCGATTTGTATCAATCCGAGAAGATCAACATTATATGGAATAGAAAATACTACAGACATTCATATCGGCAACATTGTTAGAAAAATATTTCCTGGAGGAGATCTTGGATATGCCAAGGCAAGGGATCTCTTAGGGTTGGATGTTCCAGAAGAGTTGAAGAATGACCTTGAAGCATTTCATTTAGATGTATTAATGAAAACAATAGAAGAAATGGATATGTATATTAATAGGTATTTGCCTTCAGATGATGATTATCTAAAAAGCATAAAAAAGAGCACATTTCCAGAAGGGTCCTTTACTAAATTAAAGGATTTAAAAGAAAAGATTTGCGATATTAGTAATAAATTAGATACAAACACCGTACAGATAGGAAATGTGCCTGGTAAATTTATTAAAATTAGTGCTTATCTGGAATCAATATATAATATAATGGCTAAGATCAAACAATAACTAATTTTATATATTACTTCTTCTATGATGTATGCATGGATGAGACTAATGCATCAATGAATGTATCTAATGAAAAGATCCGGCTTATTGAGATCAAGATAAAGAAGACTAATCAACTTTTCAACAGCCTTGACCCCAGCCCTTTTCTTGATAAGGATCTTGATGATGATGCAGCTGACTATATATATAGCAGTGTTGCTGAGCATCATTTGGGGTTGAAGCAAAAGATAATTATCCATATGCCTAAGAGTCAGCAGAAAAAGATCTCTGAAGTCGAGATAAGAAGGGCAATACAGCATTATTTTGATTATAAAAAAACCTTATGTGAAAAAAATATTAGATTAAAAATCCGGGAAGGACAATTCAGCTTTATTGTAGGATTGAGCTTCCTTGCATTCTGCCTTATTGTCAGCAATTGGATATTAAGGCATTATGACAGCTTATTCAGCAACATACTCGTCGAAGGCTTATTTATTGGTGGCTGGGTTGCGATGTGGAAGCCTATATCCAATATATTGTATGATTGGTGGCCTCTCCGTAAAGAGAAGAAGATCTGCGATAAAATATCAACGATGCATGTTGAGGTCAAGCATTATTGATTGATCTTTCCAAATTCCTGTGCAAATAATTCCTTATCGATGCCATATGCATTCGCAACCTGTTCAACAGTCATTGTCTTTAATTCTGTTCCGGATAATTCTATTCCGACAGGATTGTTCGTTGTTGTTTCTGTAGTGCAATTATGCGGCTCAGAAAGGTCGCAAATCTCATTTGAGTTTGAATCATCATACAAGACACATTGTCCTGGCGCAGTATCATTAACCATTCCAAGAGGACATTCAGTCTCGGCATAAGCAAATGTGACTAAGAAAAATAACATGATGACAAAAACTTTTATTTTAAATTTTGATTTTCCTATATGAATCGACATAAAAAAGCAAAACATAAGTAATATATAAAATTTTGTTTTACTAAAATATTATGGTTTCAAATGAGTTCAATATATTCCCGACTAACTTGCAACAGATCACATAAGTAAAATATATATAGTGGGAAGAGTTTGCTTGACATCATGGAATATTCAAACGAATTTATCGAGTCGATAACTCAAGAGATAATAAGGATTATTTCTCTGAAAATGGAAAAGCACCCATATCATAATTTCGAGCACGCATTAGATGTTTATCGCGCCATACAAATATATACTAAAAAAACAGGGCTTAACGATAAGGAAAAATTTCTTTTGAGTATAGCAGCATTATTTCATGACATAATATATATTGATGGCGCCAAAGATAATGAAGAAAATAGTGCACTAAAGGCAGAATCATTCATGGAAGAGAAGGGTTTTTCAAAACAAGACATAACAATAGTAAAGAGTTTAATTCGTGCAACGAAATTTCCGACGAATCCAAAGACCGTGATGGAGATGCTTATTTGCGACGCCGACCTTGATCATCTCGGAACTGACGAATGCAAAAAAATCTCATTAAAATTGAAGAAAGAATGGGGAGTTAGTGATGAGAAAAAATGGTGGACGATGGAAAAAGAATTCATGAAAAAGCATCATTATTATTCTTCTGTTGCTAAAAAACTGCGCAATCATAAGAAAGCACAAAATCTTGAAGAAATAAAAGCAATATTGAAAACACTATAATCAAAATAAAAGTGAACCCAAATAATAATGTCAAGAACCACCGGTCAAAGACCGGTGGCATGATTGCTAGCAATCATGTTTGTTCTTGATCACGATCAGAAATACCAGTCCATGTATATCAGAAGGATAAGCATGGCTTTTCCACTCATCATAGATGAGTGGTATTTCTGACGTATAAAAAATTAACGGAAATCGTAA
>DUIB01000050.1 GCA_013330595.1 Candidatus Woesearchaeota archaeon
TACATACGATAACTATATCGAAGACAAAGAAAACAAGACGCCTGCTCAAAGAGCAGGAATAGAATTAAATCTAGGAAAGAGATACCAATTCCTAAATTTAATAAAGGTATCGAAGATTAAATAATATCAATAATTAGCAAATTTTATAAATCTGCAGATATGAGATGCATTATGGCTGAGGAAATTTATGACAAGAAGAATATGAAAAAGATCCTGGAAGGATTCCCTGAACAGATAAAGGAGGCTTATGACATCCCGGTAAGTATCAGGCTTAAGGGCAAGCCCAGCATGATAATAATCTGCGGCATGGGCGGCTCATCAATCTCAGGGCAGATACTAGAATCATATATGAAGATAGAAAAATTAGCCATTCCTTTAATCAACGTATCGTCATATGATATTCCTGCCTATGCTGATGCAAATTCATTATTCCTCATCAACTCTTATTCAGGAAACACAGAAGAAACAATATCCTGCCTAAGGCAAGCGATGAAAATATCAGGAAACATCATTATTATTGCATCAGGAGGAAAACTTATTGAGATGGCAGAATCAGCAAGACTTCCCTTCATAATGATACCTAAGGGCTTGCAGCCAAGAAATGCCATTGCATATCTATTCTTTCCATTGATGAAGATACTTGAAGAGAATAATCTTATTGACTCACAGGCTACTAATGTGAAAAATCTGATTAATGCATTAAAAAAAAATTCTAGGACATATGATGATACTGCAAAGGAATTAGCAGAAAAGATTTCGGAAAGGATACCTATAGTATTTTCTTCTGATATATTATACCCGGTAGCTTATCGTTGGAAATCAGAATTCAACGAGAACAGCAAAACACTTTCCTTTTGCAACAGGTTACCAGAACTTGACCATAATGAAATACTTGGATTCTTGAATACTAAAGCATTAAAGGCTGGTTTACATATAATAATACTTAAAGACGAGTATGATCATAAAAGAATCATTAAGAGGATGTTAATTACAAAAAAACTTATTAAAGAAGTTAATGCTGAAGTCACATTCACTGAAATTAACATCAAAGGCCCAGATGCATTGACTAGGATATTCACGACTATACATTTAGGTGACTTGATAAGCTATTATCTAGCAATGATTTATGCCACGGACCCTACACCAGTAGAAATAATCGAAAGATTAAAAAAAGAGATGGGTCCTTTTATAAACTAAAAAAGAGGTAAAAAATGTTTGGAAAAAAATACTTCATAATAGGTGATATTGGAGGAACAAATACGCGATTAGCAATCATTGACTCTAATAATACTTTTCTTTTAAAGAAATACTATAAGAGCAAGGATTTTGGAACATTCAGTGATTTACTTGATGATGTTCTTAAAAGCAACTCATTAAGGATAAGCAAAGCATGTTTTGCTGTTGCAGGTCCTTTAAATGCAGATAGAAACCAATGCCATATGACAAATATTGACTGGAACATAAATTCTGATGAATTAAAAGCAAAGTATAGGTTTGAAAAAATAATCCTTCTTAATGATTTTGAAGCATTAGGTTTGAGTATAGATAAATTAAATAAGTCAGATAAAAGCGAGTTAGAAGAACTAACATCAAAAGGCTTTGATACAAAAGGAGTCATTGCATTGATAGGCGCTGGAACAGGATTAGGAGCATCAATATTGTATCGATTAAAAGATAAGCATCTTCCTTTAAGTTCAGAGCTCTCTCATCATTCATTGCCAATTGATGCAAGTAATAAGCTTGAGCAAGAGCTTGTAAAGTATTTTAACAAAAAAAAGATTGTTCTTGAAGCAGAGTCGGTTGTTTCAGGAAAAGGTATGACTAATATTTATGAATTTTTATTAAGCAAAAAAATAAAACATAATAAAAAAGTCATGAACGAGATAAAAAAAGCTTCAATTGAAGAAAAGCCTGTTTTGATAACCAAATATGCCTGTAATGATAAGGACTTGTTATGCATAAAAACATTGAATTTATTCATAGTATTCTATGCTAGGATAGCGAGAGACCTTGCAATGACAAGCTTATGTTCAACATTAATCATTGCAGGAGGCATAGCACCCAACATTATTCAAGTATTTAGAGAAAGTTTTATTGAAGCATTTGCACAGCATGAGCATATAGAAGCAAGAAAACTCCTAGAAAATACAAGCATTTATGTTATTACAGATCAAGATGCTACTTTTAAAGGCTGCATTAACGCAATGTCCTTATTATAAAATCGTAAAGTTTATATATTTGCATTGAAATAGCAATATTTATATACAAAGAGAAATAAACCAGATTAGCGTGGTAGGAGGAGATTGAAATGGCTGGATTTTTTTCAAAAATAAAAAAATCATTAAAAAAGGATTCTTATGATGAAGATGAGGGCATGGATGAATCAGAAGAATATGTTGAATTAGATGCTTCTAGATCATCAGATGCTGGTCAAAAGATTATTGTTAAGCCTTTTGTATTAGAGGATTTCACTGATATTAAACAGATCCTGGATGCATTGAGAGAGGGCAATACAATATGCCTTGTCAATATTAGACCATTGAAGGAAAAGGATTTAATCGAGCTTAAAAGAGCTATTAATAAGCTAAAGAAGACCTGTGATGCAATTGAAGGAGATATTGCTGGATTTAGTGATGATTACATTGTTATTACTCCAAGTTTTGCAGAAATCTATAGGTCAAAAGGATCAACAGCTGAAATAAAGGCAGCTGAATCTGACGAAGAGTAATTCTTTTTATTCCAAAAAAAGAATACCCCGAATTTTAAGTCGAGGTATTGCAAATGTTTCTCATAATATGCATTCTTTTTTGGGTGTCAGAAACGTGAGTTTCTGAGCATGCTCAGAAATCTTTGATTTCTTACACCTCAAAAACCTTGCATGTATGTCTGATTTTTTCTATCATAACATACCTCGCCCTTTAGGGCGAGGTTTTTGATTTTTGATGTTTTCTAAGTTTTCTTCAGACTAAGTTATGGATTAAAAGTACATTCACCATATATTTTGTCTACTATAGAGGGCTTTGAATAACTCCATTTTTCATTGATTATTCAAAGCAATCTATTAGGGTTTTGAGCTATTTTGATAGGTTAATCAAAACCCTCTATATTTTGAAAAACCATAATATATTTAAATAAATCTAATAATAGAATCAATGTATGGCTAAACAGAATCCTAAAGAAGAAATTATTGCCCGGGAGCAATGTCCATTTTGTCATAATAAGACACTGACATTAATGGATACACAAAAAGAAATACCTTATTTCGGAGTCTGCTTTTTGTTTGCAATGGATTGCAGCAGCTGCGGTTATCATAAGGCTGATATTGAATCTGAAAAACCAAGAGATCCTTCCAGATATACAATAGAGATTTCTAATGAAAAAGACATGTCAATAAGAGTCATTAAATCAAGCTTTGCAGCAATTAAAATGCCGCATATTGGTTCAATAGAACCAGGTCCTGCGAGCAACGGCTATGTAACGAATATAGAAGGGGTATTGAATAGGATGATCAAGCAGATAGAGCAGATAAGCAATAATGAAGAAGAAGATGAAGAATCAAGAAAAAAAGCAAAGAACATGATTAAAAAACTTAAAAGAGTAATCTGGGGTCAGGAAAAACAAAAACTCATTATTGAGGATCCGACAGGGAATTCTGCTATAATTTCTGATGAGGCTGTTCTTGAAAAACTTAAGGTAAAGAATTTATGAAAGTGATGATTTAATTGTAATAATTTCTTAATATGATTCAAGTTTCTTTAATTTTCCGAAATCATATATCTTGTCCTCAATAATAAATGCCTTGAAATCTGATATGTCCTTAAGATAAGGGCTCAATAGCTTATCTTTTAACATATTAGTTCCTTCAACAAAAAGATTGCATGAAGGCATTACAATTAGATTCTTTAACCTGAATTTTCCTTTCAAAAAACACTTATATTTCTCAATCCTTACATTTGATCTTAAGCTGATTGCAGGATGCTCATGGCCAATGATTATTGTCCTTATATTTTTATCTTTAGAATGTTTATTTATAACATCACCATGAGTAATTAAGATATCATCAAGAATAACTTCCTCCAGAATATCATATTTTGGGAAGATGAATTTCAAGGACTTATCATGATTACCTCTAAGGATTATGATATTTCCATATTTTTCAATTATGTTGAAAATTTTCTTTACCTTATCCCTCTCTTTTAGTTTAATCTTGCTAAAACTATGCAATATATCTCCGTTAATGATAATTTTATCAATATTCAAACCATTTAATGCTTTTTCAATCCTCCTGATTAATTCATCATATCCTTGTTTTGGGATAAAGAATCCGGAATCATGCAATGACTCTTCATAACCAATATGAAGGTCAGAAATAATAAATGTATTATGTTTCCTTAAATATATGAACAAATCTATTGCTCGAATATCTTTTAATAGCTCCATGTTATTTTTTTAATTCCTTGATCTTCTCTTTTAGGAATTCTAATGTTCTTGCATTGTTCTGCTCATCCATCAATTCCCCGCATTCAGGACATTTGAAGTTAAATTCCATTGCCCTCTCAAAATCCATTCTCGTGCAAGCGCTCTTGCACATATAAAAGGTTGAATTGGATTCTTTCTCTAACCTATCCTGTAATTTTGCCAATTTCTGCTGTTTGATCTTTATCGACAGAAAAGGTATGGATTTTTCATTAAAATCCCAATAGCAGATATACCATCCCTTTATTTTATCCTTTTTCCTGATAAATGAAAGAATGTTTTGCTCATATAACCTGTATAAGAGATTTCTTGCTTTGTGTATTTCCATATCAAGATCGTTTGCGACAGTAAATTCTGAGACTTTCGTTTTTCCAATTAAATACAAAACAATTTGTATTGCCTCTTCTGCAACTAATTCCCTAACTACATTCCCAATAGCTTCTTTTTTTTCATTAGATATTTTTGAGAATTTCGCTTGACTCTTAGCACTGCCATCTAAGTTGGTCTTTGACTTTTTCTGCTTTTTTGTGTTCTTTTGCTTGGCCATTTTCAATTACTTGCATAACCATCATACGCAAACTCTATAAGAACAACTACCAAGTTCTTATAAACCCCCAATCTAATCCTGGTAAGAATCCTTTATAAATGTTATGGTTTTTTAGGGTTTTTTGAAGAGTATGTAATCACTTCAGAATTACTACTCTTTTCGCTTCTTTTTGCTCTTCTTGATTTCTCTCTCGAGGTCAAGTTCATCAAGCAATTCTTTATATCGGTTTCTTATTGTTACTTCTGTAACTCCAGCAACATCTGCAACCTCTCTCTGAGTTCTTTTTTCTCCATTCATCAAAGCAGCAACATACAGCGCTGCTGCAGCGATTCCAGTAGGTCCTCTGCCTGAAGTTAATTCAATACCCTGGGCAGATTCAATGATTTCAACTGCTCTTGACTGAGTTTCTGGGCCTAATTTCAGTGTAGATGCAAATCTTGCAATATAATCAGATGGATTGCTAGGAAGTATTGTAATTCCAAGTTCTCTTGTGATGAACCTATATGTTCTCCCAATCTCTTTTTTTTCTATATTTGATGCTTCAGATAATTCATCTAGAGTCCTAGGAACATCATGTCTCCTGCAAGCAGCATACAATGCACCTGCAACCACTGATTCCATTGATCTTCCTCTTACTAATCCTTTTCTTACAGCTAAAGTGTAAATCCTCGATCCTTCTTCTTCTACTGATTGAGGCAATTTAAGATAAGATGATACTCTCTTAAGTTCAGCTAAAGCCAGCTTAAGGTTTCTTTCGATTGCGGTGCTTATTCTGTTCTGCCATTTTCTTAGTCTAAAGAATTTGTTTTTTCCTGATTCATCAAGCTGATAGAGGTCTGCCTTCCTTCCAACATCTGTACCTAAACCTTGATCAAACTGAGTGTAAGACATCGGAGCGCCTGTTCTTCTTTTCCTTGCAGCAGCCTCACTATCAACCTCACGCCATTCTTGATCAAAATCAACTAATTTCTCTTCAACAACCAGGCCACAATCCCTACACGTAATCTCTCCTTTATCCTTATTCCATGCAAGATTTGTTCCACCGCATTCTGGACATTTTTTTACATACATTTTAATCCCTCAAATATGCAATCATAAAAATATTGCTATCATGAATCAAATTATTTTAAACCCCAACATTTAGTTATATTTAAAAAATAATACGCTTATCATTTATAAATCTTTTGTTTTTTTGCGATAGTTTTATAAAACTTCGATGTTTTATTTTAAAAATTTTGCTTAATTAAATGAATCAGTATATAACTTATTTTTGTCAATAGTTTGCATTTATAGCAAAATTTTTATATAAGTATCGCAAAAATAGCTTATAATGAAAAAAAGAGGTCAAGGTCAGTCATGGTCTTTGGATATAGTTCTTGCATTTGTAATATTCATACTTATTATAGGGATATTTTATACAATATTGTCAAATAGAAAGGATGACACAAAAAATATCCAACTGGAAGCATCAAGTATAGCGAACAATATAGAAATAGGCAAAGGAACGGAAAGTGAGATGACAATCATCTATAATGGAACAGTGGAGGAAGGCAAATTAGAAGAGTTATTTCAAAAAGACTATAATGCAACAAAGAATCGATATGGAATTAAGGGAGATTTCTGCATCTATATAGTGGATCAAGAAGGTTTTGTTGTTTCAGTAACAACTCCTACTGGAACATATACGAGTTTTGGAAACTCTAATCTTAAGATTAACAACATCCCCTGTGGCAGCAAGGTTTCGTAAAAGTTTTAAATAGGAATTCTAATTCAAAAAGTATGATTAACATTTATTTGTTATTATTAGCGGTTTCCTGTCAGATAGGATATGTCATTGGCTTTTTTTTGAATAAGATTGCAAAAGAGGAATTGAAAGAGATAAATCCATACGTAAGAATATTTCATGTAATTATAATATCCATTATGATCATTGTTTTCTCTTTATCAGTTCCTAGTCCCTATAGCTATTTCATTATAGCCTTCTCAATAATATTAGGATTATTAATTATAAAATTTCCTATTAAATTTAATATATCATTTTCAATATTTAGTCCAATATTAGCGGCTTTAATGTTTATTTTTTCCAAAAATATCTTAGAAATTGCATCATTAATGGTTTTAGAACAGATATTATTGATTGCCTTGTTTTATAATAAAAAAATAATGAAATTCATCGCAATTAGATCCTTAATTTTTTTGATCACTGCAATTATATTTTTATTTATGGGGGTGTAGTATAGTGGATAGTATCTGGGTTTGCGGAACCTAGGACCTGGGTTCAATTCCCAGCACCCTCGATAAATAGAAATC
>DUIB01000013.1 GCA_013330595.1 Candidatus Woesearchaeota archaeon
TTTGACCGGTGGTTCTTGACATTTCATATAAATTTTTAAATCCTGGCTCTTTAAGCATATTATGGCTGAGGATGTTAATCAAGCATATGCATATATATTTAAGATAGATAAGAGGATAAAAATGCTTGAGAATGATGCTGACTTTATAGCGAGGGGGATACAAGGATCCTCTTCAAAAGGAAATATATCTTTTTCAGTGTTGACAGAGGAGATGAATTCTATCAAGGCAGATTTTGATAACATAAAGAGACAATTAAAGCTCATGGAATCGGAAATCTTGATGTTAACTAATGTGATAAGAGACACTATTAAGAAGGATCAAGTAGAAAACTTGAGCAAAAGCGTTGATGAGATCGAATTCCAGAATTTTATGACTAAAAAAGAATTAAAATGAACAATATAATTACAGATAAAAAGATTAAGCACTATTTCGGGATCACTGAAAAAGCATTAAAGATGTGCAAGAATGCAGGCAGTAAGTCTAAAGAGGCTAAAGATTTCTTAGATATGGCAGAAATCGCCAAGAAAATACATTCATTTTCTCCTGATAGTTTAGCGATTTCTGAGCATGATCAAAAAATGCTCAAAGAGCTATTTTTTGACATGGCACAAAGATATTTTAGTGATGCAAAATATTTCTATGAAAAAGATGATCTAGTATTAGCGTACGGTGCTGTTAATTATGCCCATGCTTGGCTAGATGCAGGAGCAAGGATAGGATTATTTAAAGTTAAAGACTCTAAATTGTTTACTGTTGATGATTAATTATTTTGCAAATTTTTTCCATATTGAACTATCAATGCATGATATTCCTGAAATAATTTATAATCTTTAGGAAGATTTTCTTGAAAAAATAATTTTATATCCTCATAAGTCATGTGATTTAATTCTTTTTCTTTGATAATATTTTGATTCAAAAGAAATTTTCTAGTGTATGTATCGATAACAAAAATAGGCTGATCATATGCATATAAAAGAATAGAATCAGCTGTCTCTTTTCCGATACCCCATAAAGATAATAATTCATCTCTTATAGGAATTCTTTTTTTTAATTTGATAAAAAACTCGGCAAATATTTTCAGTTTTTTTGCTTTTTGATTAAAGTATCCTGCAGGTTTAATGCAATTTTTTATTAATTGATCATCTGCAATAATCAATTTTCTTGCATCTAACAATTTCTTTTTCCTCAAATTATCTAGAGCTCTTTCAACATTCTTCCAAGAAGTATTCTGCGTCAGTATAGCTCCGATACAGATCTCAAATCTTTGGCTATCATTTTTAGGGTAAGAATAGTCCCCTGGATGATATTTATTGTTAATAGGCCACCATCCTTGAGGACCATGGTCTTTAAGAAGATTTTGATATAATATTTTTAGATTAATCATTTTAAAACAACTGGCTTAGATAAATTCCATAGTAAATCAAATTGTTTTTGATAAGTATTGAATACCTCCTTATTCTCAATAACAATAACTATAGGATCATTAGTATATATAAATATGGCAATTTTATCATCCCATATCTCAATTTCAGTAACTTGATCAAGCTCTTTAGGAAGAATCTTGTGATGGCTTCTAGAATTTTTTGGAATTACCGTGTTAATATAATTTGAGTTCCATAATAAATATTCTGTAGTCTTTGTTTCTTTTTTTTTCGCATTATAATTCTTCCAGAATATCTCTCCAAGAACATCTACTGATTCATTAGTTATGCCAATACACCATACATTTTTTGCCTCAACTATTTGATATAGGACTTTTTTTACTCCATTTATCCCTCTAAAAATAGCCGCATCCTGTTTAGATTTGCTTACTGAAAGAATTTTATTAATTTCTGGCAAGAATTCTTGAGCTTTAATTATTTCATTGTCTATATTACTTTTTTTTGATTTCAGGAATTCAATTATCGATTCAGGGTTTTCTGCAATAAACTTCTTTTTTGTTCCGTCAATAATAAATGATACAAGTCCTTTTTCAATTAGTTTCTCTAGATTGTCATAGACTATATTTCTGTGTACTCCTAACAATTTGACTAATTCCGCTGCAGTTGCCTGTCCTTTCTGGATTATTCCGTAATAGACCTTTGCTTCATTCCTATTCAATCCAAGTTTTTCTAGATCAATAGCATCCATGATATAGCATAATTTAGCCTTATATTTAAAGTTTATGATTTGCTGTCACATATTGTTGCAACAATAGTTTATATTATATAACAACTTTACGATAGTAACAAAATAAAAGGAGATGATAAAATGAAATTATCAAACATGCCAGAATGGTTACAGAACGTTATTGGTGTCGGAATAATTGCAGGAGCACTAGGGGTAAGTTATTTAATTTACAAATCACATTCATCAGAAAAATTTAGGCCATATGGTAATAAATGGGAATTAAGGTATCTTGATTACGGAATGTTTAAGCCTGATTCTGTTTACTATCCATCTGATTCAACAGTTTATTACTATTTAGATCTTGACAAGGATGCATCACCAGATGTGAAAATAATGCTTGGACAAAACAAACCAAATATATCTGGTAGTATACCTCAAGTCGTGATAAAAAAGAATTATGAAAAATTATTTGGAATCCATATTGTGGATACATCCAATGTTCTTTGGAAAAACTAATATGAAAAAGATTCAATACGATGGACTTGCAAAAAAATTTGTTGAAGCGAATGCAACATATCCTGAGAATTCAAGAAGGGTGCTGCATAGATTTCTTGATGATCTAGGATTAGAAGGAAAAAGAGTGTTAGAAACAGGTAGTGGGCCTGGTGTTGATCTTGAATACATGATATCAAAAGGCGCTATTGTTTATGGTGTTGACCATTCAAAGGATATGAATATGCAGGCTTCAGAAATTGCAAAAACTGCCAATATTTATACAGGTTCAATTAATATATTATCCTTTGACGATAATTATTTTGATATTGTGTATAGCCGATATACTGTGCAACATCTTTGGAATATTACAAAGACTTTCTCTGAATCTCATAGAGTTCTTAAGAAATCAGGTGTATTTCTATTAGGGGTAACTCATCCTATGAGACAATATTTTGAAAAGGACATTAAAGATTATTGGAAAAAAGAATGGGTAGAATCAAGAATCATAGGAGAACAATTAGTTGTAAGAGAGCCATCTCATACATTTGAAGAATATTTATCTGAGAAAATATTAAATAATTTTACTCTAGAGAAAGTGAAGGAGATTCATGAACCGACAGCAGAGCAAATAAAAAAATATGGTAGATATGCACAATTCTTGATCATACAATATAGAAAAAAATAAACATTTTAATTTATATAAATGCCTCGAGCGAAAGTTTTATAAATAAACCTAAATTTCTTGTCTTAACAAATCACCTCCATTCTGACTGTCTGTAAGTCCTTAGACGGCATGACACATATGAAACCAAAACACATGAATACTTGATGTAATAATCGAGTATGATGCAGGAATGTATACCTTGAATTCTTTTAAGAAAGAAGTTTATACGACCAATATAAGTGATATGCGGCAAATGATTAAATAATAATTTTGATTATAGCAATTACAGGATTTTTTTGAATTCCCGTTGATCCTGCGGGGGATTGCTGCTATCAGGATTCGATTAAGCCATGCAAGTCAGGTCAGCAATGGCCGGCAACAGGCTCAGTAACACGTCGATAATCTGCCCTTAGGTTAGGAATACCCACGGAAAACTGTGGCTAAATCCTGATATTGAAGAGATTCTGGAAAGAGCTTTTCATTAAACGCAAGGTCTAAGGATGAGTCGGCGGCGGATTAGGCAGTTGGCGGTGTAACGGACCACCAAACCTAAGATCCGTAGGGGCCCTGAGAGGGGTAGCCCCGAGAGGGACACTGAAATACTGGTCCCAGCTCCACGGAGTGCAGCAGGCGCGTAACCTCCACAATGCGCGAAAGCGTGATGGGGGGATCCTGAGTGCTTACATTAATTGTAAGCTTTTGCCAAGAGCAAATATCTTGGAGAATAAGTGGTGGGAAAGACCGGTGCCAGCAGCCGCGGTAACCCCGGCGCCACAAGTGGCAATCTTATATTGGGCCTAAAGCATTCGTAGCCGGTTTGAAAAATCTCTTGTGAAATTGTTGAACTCAATACAACAGCATGCAGGAGACACTTTCAAGCTAGAGACTGGGAGGAGTTAGGGGTATTTCTGGGGGAGCGGTTAAATGTGATAATCCTAGAAAGACCACCTGTGGCGAAGGCGCCTAACTAGAACAGTTCTGACGGTGAGGGATGAAAGCTAGGGTAGCGATCCGGATTAGATACCCGAGTAGTCCTAGCTGTAAACACTGCGAGCTAGGTGTCGCATATTCTACGCGAATATGCGGTGTCGAAATGAAGATGATAAGCTCGCCGCCTGGGAAGTACGGTCGCAAGACTGAAACTTAAAGGAATTGGCGGGGGAATACACCAGGAGTGCGGCGTGCGGTTTAATCTAACTCAACGCAGAACACCTCACTAGGAGCGACGGCAGGATGAAGATCAGTCTGAAGGGCTTATCTGACGAGCCGAGAGGTAGTGCATGGCCGTCGTCAGCTCGTGTCGTAAGATGTCCAGTTAAGTCTGGCAACGAGCAAGACCTGTATCTATAATTGCTACCAGGTTCCACGGAATGACTGAGCCCATTATAGAGACTGCCTTCGTAAGAAGGAGGAAGGTGCAGGCAACGGTAGGTCTGTATGCTCCGAATCTCCTAGGCTACACGCGCGCAACAGTGGTGAAGACAATGGGATGCAACTCCGAAAGGAGAAGCCAAGCCTCGAAACTTCATCGTAGTTTAGATTGTGGGTTGCAACTCACCCACATGACAACGGAATTCCTAGTAATCAGACTTCATCATAGTCTGGTGAATATGTCCCTGTTCCTTGCACACACCGCCCGTCAAGCCAACCGAGCAGGGTTTAGATGAGCCCTAATTTTTTGATTATTGCGAATCTAAGCTCAGTAAGGTGGGTTAAGTCGTCACAAGGTCACCGTAGGGGAACCTGCGGTGGGATCACCTCCTTTTTTTTTATAACGTGTGCTAAACATTCCTGCATTTTATTTTTTTCATGAATATTACACTCATGACACTTCCAGTGTAATAGTGGGGGCTGGTAGTTAAACCTGGTATAACGTCCCCCTTGCACGGGGAAGGCTTCGGGTTCAAATCCCGACCAGTCCAAATTTTTACAAAAAATTTGATAAAAAGTAGTCAAGGAGGACATAAAGTCCTCCGAACTGAAAAATTCACAAATCATACTCATTTAAGATGAAGCTCGTAAATTGAAACTTACGGGTGGATGGTGAAGAATATAATTCAACTATGCTTATCCATTCAATTGGATAATACGTAGTTAGTTATCAACTATTATATTCAGTGAAACCGTGCATAGTCTGTCTTAGTTAAGATCCGCTATTAGGTGGATAGCTTGGCTCGAAATGACGATGAAGGATGTGACAAGCTGCATTATGCCTAGGCGAGGTGCATGTAACCTTTGAACCTAGGATTTCCGAATGTGACTTCACAATAAGTCCGAAAGGACAGTTAACGCAGGGGATGGAAACATCTTAGTACCTGCAGGAAAAGAAATCAATTGAGATGCTGCCAGTATCAGCGAGAGAAAACAGCATAGGGCAAACTGAATCTGTTACAGTAATGTAATAGAGATGTGGTGTTGCAGGACATTCTTTTATCCTAAGCATCTGATCTGAACTCTTCTGGAATGTAGGGCAGCAGAGGGTGAAAGCCCCGTAAGAGTAAGATGAAGGATTTTGAGTGTATCCTGAATATTGTACCTTGATTTTGGTGCAAGAATTTTGGAGTCATCAACTCCAAACCCTAAATACTATTCGAGACCGATAGAGCAGAAGTACCGCGAGGGAAAGCTGAAAAGAACTCTCGATAGAGAGTTAAAAGACCTTGAAACCTAATAGTTATAGTGGGATAGTCCTCTTCGGAGGCCTATCGTGCGTTTTGAATAACGTGCCAGGGAGTATATCTGTGTGGCAAGCATAATCCTGTAAAGGGAGTATGCAAAGGGAAACCAATTTCTGCGCAAGCAATGAGGCAGATGCTATAAAAGTGGCATGTAGTCACATGGATACGACCCGAAACCGGGTGATCTAATCTAGGGTAAGGTGAAGCCCCTGTAAAAAGGGGTGGAGGCCTGAAGAAGTTCTGTGCGCAAGCGTTTTTCTAACTTTAGATTAGGGGTGATAAGCCCATCGAACCCGGTGATAGCTGGTTCCGATCGAAATTGGCCGTAGTCAAGCCTGCAGGGAGATAGTACAACTGGTAGAGAGACGGATTAGGGATTTAGGGCCTTAACAGGCTCGGTCTCTTGTCCAACTCCGAATGGCTGTACGTCTAAGATCTGTGGAGACGGGGGAGCTGGGTAAACTAGTTCTCCTCGAGGGAAACAACCCAGACCATGGTTAAGGCCCCTAAATGCTATTTGAGTGTTATGGGTAGAAGATCGTTTGCAACCAAAGACAGCGAGGAGGTTTGCTTAGAAGCAGCAACCCTTTAAAAAGTGCGTAACAGCTTACTCGTCAAGGTTGTAAGCATCCAAAATGGACGGGGCTAAATTAGCTGCCGATACCATGGAGTTCTGAAAAGAATTTGGTAGGTCGGTGTATTGTTAGGGTAGAAGCGTGCTCACACGAGTGCGTGGACCTAACTGTAATAAAAATCCTGGCGGTAGTAGGATCATAGCAGATTGAGAATATCTGCCACTGAAAGGGCAAGGGTTCCTTGGCAATGTAGATCAGCCAAGGGTTAGTCGATCCTAACCGAGCTCAGAAATTGAGTATGTTCGGGAAAGGGAAACAGGTTAATATTCCTGTACCTAGTAAGTATGTGCGGTAACGCAAGTATGACTTTGGACGTTTTTGGCTAAACTGACACTGAATAAGTGTTAATGGATATAAGTCAAGGGAGTATTATTATAATGAGAACTTGATTAAAGTTCAGAATAGTATCTCTTAAGAGGTATTCAGTTTATGCCTGGAGCCCATGAAAACAGAGTCATAATAAATCTTATTAGCTCGTACCAAGAACCAGCACTGGTGCCCCTAGGTGAGAAGCCTAAAGTGTGAAAGGACAATCTAACTAAGGGAACTCGGCAAATTGGCCCCGTACCTTCGGAATAAGGGGTCCCTGGTTTCGTGTTTGTATGAATGCGATTTCAGGGTGCAAAAACCAAGGACGACCGACTGTTTAACAAAAACACAACTTACTGCTAGCCTGTAAAGGTTTGTATAGTAGGTGACGTCTGCTCAGTGTCAGTATCTAAAACTCCTTTTCAAGGGAGCTAAGGACTGATAAACAGCGGGGGTAACTATAACTCTCTTAAGGTGATTTCATTGCCTTATTGAAATCTGGCTATATGCTGGAATATCTCAGTATATCGCGTTAGAATACCATAATGGTAACATTATGGCGAACTCTAAAAATATGCGATTGGAGACAATCAGCAGGAAAGACTTCTCTTGGAGAAGAATCCTCAGAGACTATATGCCAGAATTCTGAAAATTTAGGATAAGATATAGTCCGACCCATTACGCGAGTAATGGAAACACCCAAAGAAACGAGGTTTCTTGGGCGCCAGAAAATCAAAATTTTCTGTGCGAACAGAAATGTTTGTTCGCCTTCTTATTAAGGTTAGTAACCGAAAGGTGAAGTAACAGAAGTGAGCGAAATACCTTGTCGTTTGATTGACGACGTGCATGAATGGCGTAACGAGTTGTCCACTGTCCCTAGTTAGAACCTTCCGAACACTCTCTTCGGTGTGAAGGCCGAAGATTCCCAGTGGGTCGTGAAGACCCCGTGAAACTTTACTGTAGCCTGTTATTGCGACGCGAGCTTTGATGTGTAGGGTAAGTGGAAGTTGTTTGAGGCACTGCTGCAAGGTAGTGTTTAGACGAAAGATGAAACACCACTCTTTGAGGCTTACGCCGCTGATCAATTATATTGAAACAGTAGCAGGTGGACAGTTTAGCTGGGGCGGCATACCCATGAAAATATATCATGGGTGCTCAACGGTCGGCTCAACCGGGTCAGAAACATTGACAGCAGGAAATGTGCCAGCTGTCAAGCTGAGCATCCGGTGTAGAGTGCAAGGGCAAAAGCCGGCCTAACTGGACTCTTAACAAGACAGATTCCAGTAAAGAAATTTGGGCCTAGCGAACCACCATAGCTCCTTGATGGGGCTTGGTGCTGACCGAAAAGTTACTCCGGGGATAACAGGGTTGTCGCGCCCGAGCGTTCACAGCGACGGCGCGGCTTGCTACATCGTTGTCGGCTCTTCCTATCCTGGGCGTGCAGAAGCGTCCAAGGGTGGGGGTGTTCACCCATTAAAAGGGATGTTAGCTGGGTTCACAACGCTGTGAGGCAGTTGGTTTAATAACTACTGGGAATGTACAATGTCTGAAAGGAAGGACCATTTAGTACGAGAGGAACGATGGTTCGACGCCTCTGGTCGATCAGTTGTCTAACAAGGCATGCTGAGCAGCTACGCGTTAAGGGATAATGGCTGAAAGCATCTAAGCCAGAAACCCTCCTTGAAAAGAGACATGAGGAATACTCATAGAAGATGAGTTTAATGGAACTGGGGTGTACGCACCAAGGTAACGAGGTGTTCAGCCCGCAGTCCCCAATAATTCCGTTATAACTAAAACAGACTATGCACGGTTATTACTATTTTTTTTCTAAAAAATAGATTAATAATCTGAAGAATAGCGAGAGCTATAGACACACTGGACAAACAGCCACAAGGTTTATATCTTAAATAATATTTCTTGTCTTATGGTATTATGTCCAATAACAGTAATCATCGGATTTGCAGTATTGATAATCGGTGGTGCTGGCGGATTAAAAATAGGAGGAATACCTGGTGGCTCTATAGGAGGAGGCGCAGGTGCTGTTATAATTGTATTAGGACTTTTAGGTATAGGATGTTAAAACATCTATTTCATAGAAAAGTCTAATAATATATAGTGAACACTATATTGTCCTACTTACAATAAATGTCATAATTATAAGAAATATAAAGCATATTATTGCTGCCCACAAAGCTTTTTTTCTTCTCTTCTCATCAGAATGTTTGTATAAATATAGATAAAATACGGCTGAAGCAAAGATAGAAACTAGAATATTAGCAACAGATGAATACCAATCGAATTTAGTCTCTGTTCTCGCTAAATTTACTGTTGTTTGATTAAGATTTATAGTACAATTATTTAATTCAGTTCTGATTTGTTCCTGGTTGATATTACAGTTTGATAAACCTTGAGCTAAATTTCCATAGTTATTTATAGCGATATTTGTTGTTTGTAGTGGAACATCAATTTTTACATTGTCCCATAGATAATCATATTTATTTATATCTAGGGTATGATTACCGCATTTTAATATGTCGCATCCATCTTTTCCAATACTCATAGTAATGCCGGCTACTCTGCACCCCGCAGTATGATCATTAAAAGGTGTATACTTATCTAGGTTGGAAATAACATTTTTTAAAACATCATACGTGTATGGCCAGTTTAATCCCGTGAATTTCTGATTATTAGACGTATAAAATAAAAAACCTTCTTGCACATTAAAATTCTTTCCTTGACAATCATTATATATTATAGAACTGACGTAAGTAATAAATGCATCACTAGAGATTGCTGAAACAGGAGTAAAAAAAAGAATAAGAATCAGACTAAAAATTAATATACTCTTATTGAATCGCGTCATCATTCACAGAGTCATAAGCTATAATATAAATTTTATTGTATTATTCAAATTATATATAGTTCTACTTCCACTCTTTCCATTTTCTCTTGCCGACATCTGGATACCATATCCATCCGATCTTTCCTTCGGAATCGATTGATATTTTTCTTGAATAAAAGAGATATTCTATGATCAGCATGTATGTTTGATACATCATCTTCTTTGGTAATTTCTGCCATAGTTGTTTCTTTTTGTATGTTCCATCATACTTCCTTGTTGCTTTCTCAACCATTAATATTGTATCTAAACGTGGCGATCTTGTCATGGTTGTATCAATTGATATAACTTTATAAATTTTACGTTATGAACCAAATATTCTCCGGAAAATTCATAGCAAAATTTATATAGAAGTATGACTTAACGGATTTTATGGCAAACGATAATTATACAGCGATTATGGGTATGAACTTATCTGAATATTCAGGTAAATGGATTGCTATATGCAATAAAGAGATTGTTTCTAGTGGGGATAATGTCAAGCAAGTAATTCGTGAGGCTAAAGCTAAATGTTCTAAAGAAGTGCCTTTAGTTACAAGAGTACCTTCTGGTGAGACTATGATATTCTAAGATGACTCTCACGTATAAGTATAAAACAATTGAACGTCCAGAACTTCCAGACATTAAAGCACCATCAATACCTATTAGGATCATTGCCGAAAGTAATGGAACTTCTTTTGATACGCTTGCTTTGATTGATTCTGGAGCAGATGTGTCTGCGATTACAAAAGATATTGCTGAGATATTAAATCTTAATCTCAATGTTCCAGAAACAACATCAATAGGTATAGGTGGAAAAGTAAGAAGTAAAGAAACAACTATGAATATAAGAGTAGGACATGGAAGTGAAACATATACCTTTAGAGTTCCAGTGATGGTGATTTTAGATCATATTGACTTTAATATATTATTAGGACGAAAGGGATTTTTCGATAAATTCAAGATAGAATTTGATCAGGACAAGCAAAAGGTGTCATTGAAGAGAAATAGTTAATAATGAATTTCTTTTTTTCCAAAACCCATTTAAACCCTTTCTTTCTCCATGTTCTTATGCCTAAAATCACATGTTTAGCTATTGAATCTACAGCTCACACATTTGGAGTCTCAGTAGTTGAATTTCGCAAGAATAAATTTTCTATTCTAAGTAATGTTCGTGATATGTATAAGACGATTAAAGGGGGTATGATTCCAGTTCAATTGTCAGAGCATCATATGGAATGCTTTGATCAAGTCATAAAGGAAGCATTATCCAGGGCAAATAGATCATTGAAAGATATTAATTTGATTGCATTTTCTCAAGGTCCTGGCATTGGACATGCGTTAAGGATAGGTGCTGCCGCAGTCAGATCATTATCTATCCAAAATAAAATAAAATTAATTGGTGTGAATCATTGTGTTGCACATTTAGAGATTGCATCCATATATAGTGCTAAAGATCCTGTATTATTATATGCTTCAGGAGCTAACACTCAAGTTATTGCATATGATGGCGGTAAATATAGGGTTTTTGGAGAAACGTTAGATATTGGAATAGGAAATTTTCTTGATTCATTTGGAAGAGAACTGGGCTTAGGATTTCCTGCAGGCCCTAAAATCGATGAAATGGCTCAAAAAGCCAGAGCGAGAAATGCAAAATATATTGAATTGCCTTACAATGTTAAAGGAATGGATGTTTCATTCTCAGGACTATTCACATTACTAAAGAATATGATAAAGTTAGGAAATTATGATAGCTTGGAAAAGAAAGAGGATTTATGCTTTTCTGTTCAAGAGACTGTATTTGCAATGTTATTGGAAGTAACTGAAAGAGCCCTTGCTCATTGTGAAAAAACAGAATTAGTTCTAGGAGGAGGAGTTGCATGCAATTCTAGATTAAAGGAAATGTCTCAAATAATGTGTAAAGAAAGAGATGTGAAATGCATAATCCCAGAAAATCAATATCTAGTTGACAATGCAGCAATGATCGGAGTTTTAGGAATAAAGATGCTCAATGCAGGCAATATAACAAAGATCAAAGATTCAAGAATCAATCCATATGAAAGAACAGATGATGTAAAGGTTAATTGGAAGTGAGTTCCTTATCTATAAACGCTTTTGCCTTTTTTAATAATTGCCTAGCATTATCAAATGTAAATCTCTTTAAAGCTTCTTCATATGTAAACCATCCAGCATCTTGCAATCCATTAGGATCAATTTTTATATCTAGATTAATCGGATTTGCCAAGAAATATACTACATCCTTACCTATACCATTATCCATAGTGTAACTGACTATTTCTTTGAATCCATTAACAATCTCAATTTTTACTCCTGTTTCCTCAAAAACCTCTCTTGATGCGGTCTCTGACTCTGATTCACCTTTTTCTACATGTCCTTTTGGAAAATCCCTGTGGTCTCCATGATCCTTATGATGATGGATTACCAAGAATTTTAATTCATCATCCTTATAAAAAACTATTGCTCCACATGATTTTTCTCTTTCCATAATAACAGATTTTATATATCATTAATAAATTTAACCAATAAATTTAAATATGTAGTATCATATAATGCTTTGTGGGGGATCATGCATAAACGCAAATACACTAAGGAACAATTGGAATTCTATTTCAAGAAGCTTATGGATAAGATCAAGAAGATTCCTAGAGAGGAGGATCTTGAAAAAGCTAAAGGCTATCCTTCTGTGCAGACTTATGTTGACAGGTTCGGATCTTGGCAGAATGCTGTTAATCTTTTTGGCAACAAGAAATTATCTGAGAGAAGATGCGCAAATTGTGGCAAATTATTCGTCAGATCAAAAAAAACCAATAAATTCTGCTCTAAAAAATGTCTTATGCTATTTCATTCAAAAAAGTCCTCGAAATACACTAAAGCAATTGACAATAAAGTAAAACAGATTCTTGGGGGAACATGTTTCATATGTGATTTCACATATTTCCTAGAGATCCATTGCCTAGATAATAAAAAAGACTCAAATCACAAAGTGCTGACAGCTTACAATAAAAAGAATCTTCATGATTTTATACTTCTATGCCCAAATCATCATATGATGTTGCATAAGAAACTGGCAAAATTAAGCAGAAAAGAAAATGATTTAATCTGGCAGGAATAAACTATTTTAAAAGAATCTTTTCGACTTCCTTTTTTATCTTTTCTACCTTTTTCCTGTTTTTTCCTTCTAATCTAAATCGTAGTATTGGTTCAGTGTTTGAGGGTCTCAAGTTAAACCAAAAATCTTTAGCAACGATTGATATTCCATCGAGTTCAAAATTTTTTTTAACACTCAATTTTTTTCTATTTTTTTTAAAGTATTCCTTGACTTTATCAACAAGTAAAACTTTATCAGCATCAAACTTTAACTTATACGTTAATTCTCCTAGATAGATATATTTATCTAGTGGTTTAATCAAAGAGGATATTCTTTTCTTTTGAGATAAATACATATTAATTACATGAATCATCATTAGCTCTCCAGAATCAAGATTATACATCTCTTTAAAGAAATTATGTCCAGACATTTCGCATCCATAAATCGCTTTATTCTGTATCATTAAATCAATGATGTACGGATGTCCAACTTTAGAAATTACCTCTTTTCCTTTATTTCTTTTGATTGTCTCTGATAATATCTTTCTTGCTGATAACTCAATAACTATAGAAGAATTTTTATGTTTTTTAAGTAGGTCTTTAATTACTAAGCTCTGCATATATGAATTATCCACTATGTTTCCTTTATCATCTACAAACCTTGCCCTATCTGAATCAGGGTCTACAATAAAACCGAAATCTGCCTTATTTTCAACAACTTTTCTTCTTAAGACAGCAAGTGCATTATCGTCTAATGGATTAGGATTATGACACGGGAAATTACCATCAGGATCAGTGAACAATAATTCACAATTAATGTTGTTTATTTCCATAAATTTCTTTAATATTTCTCCTGCCGCACCATTAGATGCATCTCCTACAATTCTTAATTTATCAAGATCTTTTTTATGTAGTTTTGAGGATAGAAATTTAACATATTCACTAATAAAATCTCTACTTATGATTTCTCCTTTTTTCTTAGAATTCTTAAATTTTTCATTAATCAGTTTTTCTATTTTATTCAATCCATTATTATAATGTAATGTTCGTCTTTTAAGCATAAAATTAAATCCGTTGTATTCCTTAGGATTATGTGATGCGGTTATTATTACTCCCAGATCAAAGTCTTTCTTTATAGAAATCCAATTTAGCAATGGTTTAGTAACTATGCCAATATGAACTATATTTGTTCCAGAATTTGTAACTCCCGTGGCAAATGCTGAGAATACTTTAAGATTGCTTGTCCTTGAATCATATCCTACAACAATCTTTTTTGCTTTTGTGAATTTAATTATTGCATAGCCCAGTTTTTCTGCGAACTCATCAGTAAGCTCTGTCCCGTAAATTCCTCTTATATCATAATCTTTGAATATTGTCATAAACCCTTCCATTCAACCAATGCTTGGTTAAAACTTTCAGTGGTTTTTGTTGAGAACCATTGTCCTGAAAATATATATCCCCATAATTTGTCTTCAGTGGCAAGCTTAGGAAAAACATCCTGTTCTATCCTGCTAAAGCCATCAGGAATATATTTTAAGACTTCAGGCTCAATAATATATAATCCTGCATTAACAAGTTTTGAAGGAGCTTTTTCCTTTAAAGGCTTTTCAACAAATGTAATTATCCTGTTACCATTAAGCATTGCAACACCAAAATTGTTGGGATCATGTACTGTTGTTAGTGCAATAGTGCATATCTTATGGCCATCAGTATGAAACACGTACATGTCATCAAGATCAATATTCTTTAATTCATCTGCATTCAATATTATCACTGTTTCTGTAACAAAATCAGATACAGCTTTGATTGATCCGGATGTTCCTAATGGAAATTTCTCCTCGTTATAATCAATGAATAATCCGAAACTTTTTCCATCGCCTAAAATGTTCTTTGTTTCCTTATCATTTTCATTAATACAAATCATAATATGCTTAACACCATGTCTTTTAAGCAATTCAATATTCCATTCAATAAGCTTTTTTCCTTTGATTTCTTGCAAGAATTTTGGATCAGAACCGCCAGCAAGGATTATTGCTTTTCTCGGCCTATTAGAAGAGAATGCCTTTAATAAGAGCAATTCACATGCATGACTTCTGTTCTTTATCTTTGATCCATCAATGCATTGATCCACTTTTTCAAGCAAATTCTTATCTATTGTCAATGTAACACGCTCTTTCATGATATGATGATGTATGATGCAGGTTTTTAAAGTTTATCAATTAATAGTTGAGGACAATAGTTTCCTATAATAAGTTAGCATCTTCGAATCCTTGAACTCTGTCTAAGGTTCGAGCGGATAATGAGGATTAATCCTCATTTCCGAGATGCTAACTTATAGGTTATTTATGTCCTCAACTATAATATAAAGATTAAGCTCTAAGATCATATATTCCTGCTTCTCTTATCTTAACTTTGACAAATTCCCCGATATCATGCTTACAATTCCTTAAGATAACTTGCTTATAACTATCATTTCTTCCTATCAATGTATTGTTTTTCCCTATGTCATCAATCAACACATTGCATTCTTTTCCAATCCATCTCTTATTATTATCCAGAGATATTTCCTGTAGTATTCTTTGCATTTTTTCTGATCTTATTTTACTGATATTTCCATGGACATGCTTAAGCTTTTCAGCAGGAGTATTTTTTCTAAGCCAAAACCTACTTAGATTAACTACATCAGGTCTGGTTCTTTTAAGCAAATTTATTGAATCCACAAATTCTTTCTCTGTTTCAGAGGCAAATCCGACAATAATATCTGTGCTGATGCTTATGTCAGGAATCTGTTTCTTAAAATCATCAATAATTGACTCATAATCCTTTATAGCATAGGATCTTTTCATTAATCTCAATATCCTATCATTTCCTGATTGTATGGGAATATGAAGAAACTTGAAAATTTTTGGATGCTTAAACACCTGTATTAAATCATCTTTTATTCTCTTGATATTATCAGGATTAGCCATTCCTAGCCTTACTTTATATTCTCCTTTGATCTTCAGCATATCATTCAATAATTGTGGCAAAAAATATTTTTCCTTCCTATAACTATCAAATCCATAACATCCATTGTCCTGGCTTGTAATCCATATCTCCTTGCAACCTTGATCAACTGCTCTTTTGAATCTTTCAATGATCTTTTCTCTAGGATAAGATAAAAGCTCTCCTCTTGCAAGTTTTGTCTTGCAATAACTGCAATTGCTTAAACATCCTTCTGATATAGGAAGAATCTCAATTATTCCTTTATTTCTCGAATTGGGAAGATCAAGCCTATCATTGTAATCATTATTGATATTCTGTATGATTCTTCCTGATAATGCACTTTTTACGATATCAACAGTATGCAATAATTGTCTTGTTCCAATAATTGGAATGTCCTTTAATGAGTCATGAAGCAATTCTGGCTCTGCCTGAGGAATACAACCAGCTACAATAACTTTTTTTCCCTGAGACTTGAATTTATTGAATTCCTTCCAGAATTTTGATTCAGCAAGATTCTTGACAGAGCAAGTATTTATAATTGCAAGATCAAAACTTAGTTTGCTTTGAGGATTCTTTTTCCATTCATGATATGGAATGCCATAATTTGTGATCACTTTAAATCCTGCTTCTTCCAATAATCCTACCATTGCCTCTGTATCTGCCTGGTTTATTGAGCATCCAAATGTCTTGATATAGATTGTTTTAGTCATTATATAATGATTCCTGGATATTTTAAAAAGTTATTCCATAAGCTATTATATTGCAATAATAATTAGGATATTCTTTAGTTATCGATACC
>DUIB01000047.1 GCA_013330595.1 Candidatus Woesearchaeota archaeon
CTTTCCAATTATTTTTATTATTCATTCTAAAATAGTAATATTTTTATATCAGGACATTAACCTTGGTCTTAGGGGGGTAGAATGAGCATTGATATTGAGACTAATCATTTGTATAAACAGATAAACCGTAAATTAAATCTTACTGTTAGCGAGCATCTAAATACAAGTGCGGGATATATCATTTATACTAATAGAAAATTTATTGATCCGAAAGAAAAACGCATTATCATTTATTATTATCCGGGTCAAGAAGATCCTAAGGCAAGAAAAATAGGGGATTACATCAATATAGGAGGCAGTACTTATTCCATACAATTCTGGGAAGCACAAAAACCTACAATTCTAGAAGGCAAAGAGCTCCAGGATTTCTACGATAGCCATAAAAGAAAAGATTAAAATTGCTTGTAGAACATCTCAATCTTTTTATCTTCTTTGCTGTTCTTTCCAAGAATTGTTAATTCTGTTTTCGCATATCCCAACTGCTCAAGAATCATACCGAATTTTTCATTATCCAGGCTATACACAAAATGCGTTCTTCCAGAATAACTGCTCTTAAGTTCGTCTGCAGCATTATTTAGCATTATGCCTTCAATATTAGGTATTGAATGCTGGACATTAATTATTTCAATTAAAGTATTTTCATTAATTATTGACTTATCTGCATTCTTAAACTTAACAGGAAATTTTTCATCCGTATAAAAATCCATCATGCCTGCAAGTTGATAAATCCCTTCATTTCCTTCTTCATATATTGATACTTGAAAAACATTTTTTCTTGATGTTGTTCCATTAAATTTGTTACTCAAATAAATATTATATTTTTTCCCATCTCTCATAAACCTGTCAATAAACTTATAACCATTTTTTTCATTCGGAATAAATCTGCCTGTAGTTTGTTTATCATTTGCCATTATGTCACCCTCATTTAAATTCCCAGAATTCAACAATCTTCTTATGCTGCTGATAAGGATTGAAATGTTTCTCAAAGACCTTTAATTTATACTCATTGAAATATGCTTCCATGACCTTTGAGACAAGATTGGCAGAAAAGCCAAGTTCATGATAGATTTCCTTGCAGCTCTCATAAACAACACATCCATTGATCACTTGCTTGAATCTTTTCTTATCACTCCAGGAAACCTGTGCATTATTATAGTATTTATTTTTCTGAAAATATTTCTGTATAAGAGCAAGGTCTTTCTTTGTGTTCCCAGATAGCTTATTTTTCTTCTTGAATTCATCATAGATCTTTTTTCCTATGAATTTCAATATTAATTGTATTTTTGCCTTGTCCCTTAATCTCTTGTAGAAAACCCTGAACATTGCAAAATAATAAACCTCAAATATCTTTGGATTCTGGATATTCTTTGATTTCAGCTTTTTTGCATGAAGCCTTTCATTAAATAGGTTGCTTATCTCCTTTTTGTAGATTATCCTAAAACCAGGCACTTGCTTATCAAACACCATATAGCAACTATTGAACACAACATTAACAAAATTCTTCCCAATCATGATGGATTAAACAATATCTAGTATATTAAATTATCGGTTTTTCAGTGCATTTACTGACTAATAACATATACATATTTATAAAGGGTTTATAAAGGGTTTATAAATGTCGGATTTGTTTTGCTAAAATATTCATATTATAATAGCATATAGAAATAAACTTCAAGCAGGGCGCCGATAATTAATAATATAGTGCTCACCGTGAGGAACGTCATTCCATCCTTGAGAACATACTCGAATTTTTTTGATCCCATCTTTTCCCTTAATACAGCCTGGCTTAATATGCATCCTGCAACTATGGCAAAGAAATATGCTCCTGCCTCTGCTAACATATGTGGAAGAACTTTAACAAATGTATTCGTGAATGCGTTGAATGCATTGTTTGTAAGAGTTGCAACATATGCAAAAACAACACCCCAGACAGACGCATTCCAGGCTAAAAACAATATTGCTCCAGCCCCGAATATTAACGATAATACAACAAATATTAACATCACTTTCAAATTATTGAAAAATATCGAATTAAAACTTAAAGTACTATATGCTCCTCCTGTAACTCCTATTATTCTTAATTGATTATCGAATATTCCGCTTACAAGCAAATTCGGAAATTTCAATGAAAATAGCGCGTATGCTAAGAATATTCCTAAAAACAGCAATAAATATATTTCAAGAACATCTAAATGATCCTTAAAGATCCTCTTGAAAGTGAATTTTCTTTCTTTTGTATCCTGAACTTCTTCAATAACCATAATCTTGTTCAATGAAGGAACTAGCAATAATGAAAGAAATGCAATGCTTGCAATGCCCTGGCTTCTTGGAAATACGATGTATGCAGCAATAATACCGATTATTGCATACACAAGTCCTATCACAAAAGCAAATCTTGGCTTTCTCTCAAGCCAATCTGGCTTCAAAACATTCTCAAGCATACTTAAATCTTGGTATAATTGTTTATAAATATTCTTATTCACTATGTGAGTGATACTAAAATCTATTCTAGAAAGTCTTCGCTTATCTCGAATTCATCATCATCTGCCTTTTTCGCATCACTTCTATCTTTTTTTATCTCGGGTTTTGATTCAAGGACAACTTCTTTCTCATGATCAAGCATTTCAATCTCATGCTCCGGGTTTAAGTCTGTAAATACTAAATCTGCAGTAAACTCGAGCCTGTTCATCATGTTGTTTTTTACTGTTCCAAGAACTTTTATCTGCTCTCCAAGTAATTCTGTTTTAAACTTTTCAAATCCTGCAGGATCATTATTTAGTTTTACTATTTCTTCATCATTTAATTTCAACAATCTTTGTGCTTGCTGTTTCCAGAAATTCACCCTGATATTAGATGTCCCGTCATCAAGATATACATTTAATATATAATTGAATACGGGTTTCTGGACTTGATGCTCATCGCATTCGAATACATCATTCTTTAATCTCATTCTCTTATTGCACTTAGGGCACATCTCAAAATATCTTATATCGAATACCTGGACTATTGTTCCCATGACTTCGGCAGTCATTCCATCAGTCAGCTCAGAGATATGCTTTCTATCATATTCTTTTCTCTCCTTTGTTTGTATCGATACATTAGCAGGATTTATTATTAAATGGCTGCTATCGCCAAGATGAAGCTCTTTTCTTCCAGCATTATCTCTAACATAAGCATTTTTTATCTTAATAACATCTTCTTCTTTTATCTGCTCAAAATCATTAGTCTTATCATTCCAGAATACAACCCTTATTGACCCTGTCTCATCAGCCATCATTAAATTTGCAACTTTTCCTTTTCTTTTCTCCGTGCTGAATTCACGCAGCTCATATTTCCTAACTACTTTTCCAACAACATCAACAGACTTCATGCCGAGAAGAACATCCTTTATCTTTAATTCACCAGAAACCTCAAATATCTTGATTCCAAGCTCATTTGCAATAATATGAGCAGCGCCTTCCTCGCTGACTAACCCATATAATTGCTCTACCTTTTCAGCAATCTTCTGCTTTACATTATCCTCAGAAAGCCCTGTCTTAGAGCATATCTTGCTTATGATATCTTTTAAAGGAACTTGAATCATCTTTACCCCCTAAGAATGGTTTTATCTTGGAATTTATATAGGTATCGGTTGGCAAGTTTTATGCGCAAAACCATAAAATATATAAATTCTATGGAATTAACGTATTCTATGGCAACTACAATATCCATATCAAACGATATGAAGCAAAAACTCAAGAATCTAGGAAGAACAGGAGATTCATACGAAGATGTGATCAGAAGAATGTATGAAGTGACTAGAAAAAATATACTCCTAGCATACCTATACGATACCTCAGATTCTGTACCAATAGACGAAGCAATTGCCCAAGCTAGAGAAAAATGGCAAAAGTAGTAATCACAGAATCACTCAAAGAGGAAGTATTCAGGAAATTTAAGCAAGAGTCTGAAAACATTTTTCTGCTAATGAAATCTGTGGAGATATCGCCAAATAAAGGCAAAGCTCTAGGAAATGTTGAAGGCATAGTAATTAAAGAAATAAAATATAATAAATTCAGATTCTATTTTATCACTGATGGCCATATTTTGAAATTCGGGACAGATGATGAACTCTATAATCTTTTAATTAAGTTTGTCCGCATGTCTGAAAAGAAAGATCAGAATAAAGTGATTAACGAAATTAAAGATATTCTAAAATCAATAGGATTTGATGCGTTCTAGTTCATGTCTTTTTCACAAATGCATACATATATTCATTATCATTCTTAGAGGTTATGGCAACAGTATCATAGTTCATTGTTGTTATAGCTACTTGTTTGCTATTGCCAGATGCTTCAGCTATTCTTGTAGGAGCAGCATATGATAGATCACATAATACATCCTCAAGACAAGGGCTTGTGAATACATAAATATTATAATTCATATTTCCTGTTATTGGGGTGTTGTCAACGAATATTGTTGGCTCTGTCCAATCCAATTGTATGAAACCACCAAATGGCATTGGTTGCTTTTGGACATTATTTATCTTGACAAATCCTGGTTCTAAAAGATCTTGAGGAATAACATTCAACAGATTGTTGTTCATAGCTATCTTCTGGTCTGGATCAACATTGTTTATCTCATTTCCATCTGTATCGATTGCTGTCACAGCTACAAATAATTCTTTTCCTGATTGAATATTAAGCAATGGATCACTGCCATTGATTATGTATAGAAATTTTTTTGTTGACTCAACATAATACGCTTTGTTCTTTTCTAGAACTATCGATATATCATTTCCGTCCTTATCTTTTATTTTATAATTAAACGCACAATATTGTCCATTTCCATCATCTTTTACATAACATATAGGCTCCTGAGCAATATCAATATCTTCCATTACATAATATCCTTCGGTTTTTGTGTCTAATGTTATATGATTATTTAGAACGGTTTTAATATTAATAATATCTTGACTGAATACAGTCAAATCATCTGATACATATATTTTATATCCTGCAATATCAGGGACTTTCATCTGGTTAAATGTTGGCTCATCAAACATAACTATCACTGAATTCTTATCATGCTTCATACTCATTAAACTCAATCCGGTAATAGGAGGCGGAGGATCATTATCCTTTATTGTTATTGCAAATTTTAAAGTGATATTTTCTTCTACAATATCCTTGCCATTATAATATTCTACACCATACCCTGTTTTAAGGCAGAGCCTGAACTTATTTTTAATGCTTTGGCATTGCCTATAATTTGACCTGCCTAATTTCATTGCATCAAGCTTTTTGACAAAATTAATGCTATTTATATTTGTTGAATCAATGAGCAATGGGTCATTATTCTGATCTATATACTGGAAGTAAGATGATGCAGAATACTCAGCTCCGCTCTTTGTGAATTTGAAGACAGCATTATTGCTCTCAGAAGCAATATCTATAGATAAATCTCCTTTTGTTAGCATGCATTGACAATCAAAATCAGGACTTGATGCACAATCCTCAACACTTTCAACAAAAGAATCCATAATTTTTTCTTCTTTTGATCCAGAGCAATCCCTTGTCAATTCAACATTAACCCCCTCAACAATATACTTTGATGATGTTTGATCATTAAACTGTTTGATATGCGCATCAAGACATACATCCTTTGGATCTGATGATAATCTGCATTCATTGCTTGTCTGATTCATGAACATAGAAAGATTATGGACAAGGAAAAAATCAAAAGGCATCTCAACAGTGAATGAAGGATAGATAGAATATTTACCTATGATGCCCTTGCTCTCTATCTCTTCTTTTGCAATTATTGCATATTGCGAATATGTTGCAGAACTATACCCGTAATGCTCAGCATACATCATGACTTGAGGAACATAATTATGTTGATCATAAGGGTCATTGCATTTCATAAGCTTGCCTCCTAATCCATTATATGCACGCAAAGCAGCTTCCCATTCATAATAGGTTTTTTTCGTAGCAGTCTGCAGACAAATAGGCACTTTAACCCCTTTTTTTGCATAATCGTTATAATATCCTCTAAGGATATATGCTCCTGCATTGATCTGGCAATCCTTGTCTGCAAGGAATTCTGCTTTTGTATAAAACCTACCGCATGCTTTTTCTATACTTCCGCCTTTTTTACCATGCACACTATACACTACTTGTGGTATTCCACATGCATCAGCAAAATTACATTTATAAGCATATTTTGGATCTGCTCCTGTTTCAACAGTGATTTTTCCTAATAATATGGGTTTAGGAATGCTGTATTTCTGTGCATATTTTTCTATTATTGGCATAAGTTGTTGCTTGTCAATATTTTCTAGAGTACGTTGAGCTTTCTCTTCTTCTTGCTTTGTCAAAGACACTTTTTTAGCAGTTGATTGGACTCTACTTTGTGTTCCTGAGACTAGTGTTGTTGATTGTGGTTTACTAACTTCAACAACAGTTTTCATATTTGACCCAATTGTCCTTGACTTGCTATCAATTGCAGCTGCAGTGATTGTATATTTTACGCTCTGATCATTATTAGGCGCAAACAACACACAGGATTTTGTTTTCCTTTCCTCAACTAATTTTGCAGGATCTGTAATAAAAGAGCATTCTATCTCTATGTTCTTATATTTCTGGCCATTATTCTCTTCATATACGGCAGTTTGCTGACTTGATGGAGTGTATTTTGTTGATTTGTCTTCAATTATTGGTTTAAAAATTATGCTTGCACATTCCTTAGAAGGATTCTCTACACTTAATATGATTTTAAAATTCTTTTCTCCACTGATCTTTTCAGGGACAGAGGCAATATTTGTTATCTTCCACACAGTGTTTACATTTGTCTGACACTCAACAGGACTTGATGATTCAATATTTGTAAAGTCTATTTTAGCAAATCCATTCTGCGCATATCTGAATCTGTATATTGCTATTACTCCTCCTTTAGCAGCTTGGCCAGCTACTGTCTGATACCCATACATTGGAACCTTGACAACTGCATTCTTTGAAGAGCTTGAATGTATCACTTCACCATTCCCTGCATAATAAAGTATGTGGCCTGCATGATAATGGCCTCTTTCAGGCTTATTCATCATATTAGAAAACACTATGTCTCCTTTTTTAGCATTATTTAGTACATTATCTCTAGTGCAAGGTATCTTGTTCTGGACACTCTTGAAATATATTATCTGACCAGGATTAGTTGTTGTCAATCTGACATCATCACCACATACATATTCAACATCTCCAGTTGCAACAAGATCATCAGCCATAATCATGTATTCATATGCAGTTGCAGGAGCAGATTTAGAGAATGCGGGCAACCCAGACCTATATGCAATCCAATGGATCCAGCTTGAACAATCAAAAGCACAAGATCTTCCTTCAGAGAAAGCGGGATCAAAGGGCAATTTAGCAGAACGGTATTGATTATATGCGCAATTCAATCCTTGATGACCGAACATGTCATAATAATAATTTGCTATCTGATCAAAACATTCTGCAGATCCGCAGACTACTTTTATCTTTCCCTGAGATGTATCAACAGCCCCTACTTTTTGAGCAATATAGTTTTGCACATCGATATTATTCTTGTATTTCCCAGATTTAAAGACATAAAATGACCATTGGTTCTGGGCAATAAAGCTAGCAATGCTTTGCTTCATTGATGTTTCTAGATATACATCATAATTGATCCTAGAAATGTCAATCATGTTAGAAATCTGTGGGGCATGGGAATTCATGTAATCAGAAATAAAAAAAGAGATATCCTCTTTAGCGGGATGACAGTTTTCAGATTCTGAATTCCATAGATTATAGACATAAGAACCGCATTTTGGAGTGATATCCTGCTCTGCATCACCTGCATCTGTTTTTGAAATATCCTGAATATGTATGCCTCCGTTATCAGCAAAATCCTTCAACGAAATATGAGAACCGTATTTTGCTGTCTGATCAAGAAAAATAAATGCCTTATTACCATCTGTTATGGCATCTATCATCCCTGATTCATATGTTCCGAAATAAACATCCTTTCCTAAGTCTTTGTATAAGAATTGCACGATAATAAAAGCAGATATCATCCCTATAATTATGAAAAGTGTTACAAAAACTGTAAATGCCTGTGATTTTTTATTCATATTATATCCGTTATTCACACTGTATCTTTTATTCATATTATCATATCTTGTTTTTCTCCAACACAAAGTATTCCATCGATAAAGTAAGCTTCAATATTGAACCATCTCTATCAACAATCTCTGTATTAGAAATGTATGTCTTTTTTATCTTTGATAAGTCTCCACTATTAATCGGACAAAAGAATGCCTTATTGGCACTGCCTGGCTCGGATATAACCAACCTAAACTCATCGATAGGATCCTTATTTGTCACATTAATATTCTTAAAAAATATATTAAACATCTCTTCTGTCCTAGTATAATCATTATTGTTATAATCCTCAACAATTATGTCCTGAATGTTTTTTTCTGGATCCAAGTAATAAGGTGCTCTTAAGAATGAATCTAGCATAAAGGAAACATCTAATCCATGAAAATTATCTATTGTCTGGTTTGTTGCAGAATTATCCTTTGTCAGCCAAAATAATGCTATCATTATCACTACAGTGATTGCTAATACTATGATAGCCAATAAATCAGCCATTAATTCCTGGGATTTTTTATTCAACCTTATTCTCATTTTAACTATTTGGGACAATGACCTCAACAACTAAAATACAATAATTGAATCTGTTAATATCCTTATCATAAGCGCATGTCACAGGGAATTCTTTTATTATCTGGGATGCTGAACCTTTTCCATAAATATTATTCTTGAGCAGCACTGTCCAATAATCCCATTGCTCCTTATTGTAATAAACCTCTTTCAAGAACACTCTTTTTCCTTGGACATCCTGCCCATATATCTTGATCTTTGCAGCAACATGTTTCCTGAACATGTATGGCATGCTTTGGTCCAATACAGATGAATCATTCAATTTGTTCATATCAATAATTCCAGAATATACTCTGAAAGTCTTAGGATCCTGGACTGTGATCATGTCTGAATACAATATCCTGTTGGATAAAACCTCTGCCTGCAATAATCTTGAATCTATCTTGTTGTTGACATAGAAATTTACCATTATTATAAATGCAAATAATCCTACTACTGCTATTGTGATACGTAGAAAATTCCATAAAAAATATTGTATCTGGGATTTCTTATTCAGTTTCATTTTTTTATAATCATCATGTAAAAAATTCTATATATGATTTTTCTATTAACACAGCATAATCATTGTTATTTATCTCTTTTAAGTTCTCGTCAGAGATTTTTATTATGACCCAAAATTCATTAGCATTATTTATGTACATGCCAAAGTATTGATCAAGAGACTTATCATATTTCTTGAGCAAAATATCATTATTGAGCTTTTCTTGCAGTTTCATCTTTATTATACAGGCCAGTTTCTGACTTTTCAATGTATTTACATCATCAGAATAGTATATAGTTGTATTTATATTAGCTTCATAATACAACATCACCTTGCTCGCATTATTTCCCTTAGAACCGTATCGATTAAGAAGAGCCTGGGCCGTATCTGAATAACTCTTTATGTTATTTCCATTATAATAGGAATAAATTTTCATGCCACCGATGTTTCCAGAAGTCTCATATGATGGGCATATATCGCTAGTATCGATATCATAATCTGATAACTTAAGGACATTGCCTTTTTTTGACATGACAAGAAATTTTGATGAAGTTAAAGACTCTTCAACAAAGATATTTTTTGATTTGGAAAAAGCATAGGTTGTGGGATTTTTCATTTTCCCATTCTCCTCTTCATAGACATCAACACTGAAATTGTTAAGGCCTATAAACAAAGGATTATTAGGCAATAGCAGATATCTCTTAAGTGTCGGATCAATATCTTCTTTAAGATTATAATTCATAACAAAATCACCTTGGTTTATATTCTCAATATCAGCCATCAATGCCAAATCGATTGAATAATATTTTTTCCAGAAAGTATTCTTTGTTATTATTGTATTAAGTGTAGCCAGGATTATGAATGCTATGGCTGCTGCAGCTATCAGTTCCCACAGTATATACCACAATTTATTGCTCATCCCCTTTTTACGATTAAACATGAATATTAACTCAGGGAATTAGCTTAAAAAAGGTTTCGATTTATTCTGTGATTGTTCTTTAATATATGCAATTATGTGCAGTTATTCTGTAATTATTCTTAGAAGGTGGTTTGCATCATTCAATGCCTTATACTTAACATCAGTCTTCAGGTTCTTGCAATAATCATCAGTACAGTAGCTTCCTGGATATAGATCATATTCAACATTTGCATTATTGTCTAGTGTCAATGATAGCCGGAATTCTCTTTTCTCTTGAGGATTAAGTGATTGCTCTGTACTTTTTAGTTCAAAAGAATTTGAATCCTTCAGGGCATTTGGCTTCGCAATCAATTTTATTGCAAAATCGCCGTTATTCGTTATCTCTGAGAATAATGTTATTCTTGTCCCTTTTAAGCATTTTATCTCCTGACCTAGAGCAATCTTACAAGGAATGCTTGAGCTTAGTTTTTCATTTGGATTCGTGCTGACAATAATAGTTGGATCTATCCTCACATTTATAGGATTAAATTCTAATGCAGGCCCAGAGCATTGATATGCAGGGGCAAAGTAATTATTTATTATTGCATTGCACATAGCTATTCCTTTATCATAATATGTTATAATGTTTTTTTGGTCAGAATTTATTATCTTGAACTCGCAGGATGAATATGCAGGTAATTTAATGATATTTTCACAATATTGATTATAATCAGCTGTCCCATATTCATATGCACACACATAGATATTATCTGATTGAATAAAATTGGTGTTTATGTCATTAATATCCTGACTACTGCATACTGTTGAATCATAGCTTTGTACGTATTTGCTTAATATTTTCTGGCCAAAATATTTTGTATTGCAGGATGGGAATGCGCAGTCAGGATCAGGATTTATTTCTCCTGTATTACTGTTTATGCAGGATAGATGATTGAAATCCTCTACTTTGCATTTCTGTCCTTTGCTTACATCGCATAACATTGCATCATTACTGCAATAATAATAAGAAGGGCTGTCTTTCTCCATATATCTGAATGAATAAGGATTTAGCGTCCCTTTTCCATATACAAGATAATAGTCATCACAGCTCTGGATCTTTGAGCAGTCCAGAGAATTTTGAGTGCAATCCAGATTGCATACAGGAGGATTGGCATTTGCATCATAAACACATGTTGCCTGTATTGCCAGTTTTGATAGACTCTGGGTTTTGCATTCTTGATATACTTTGTCATAATAATTTATTCCTGTGAGCAATTCACCATCTAATTTGCCTGAGCAAACCGTATTTGATATAGGGCATCTTTGTTTGCTGAACTGCTCATCTTTCTTCCTGTTCTTATCATTATCCTCCCATACATTAAGGATTCTTTTAGTCCCATCATATTGCATTGATATTATTAATGAAAGAGCCTTGCCTCCTATTCTTTCACATTTACCATTATTTAGCTCAAATGATTCTATCTCAAAATCCTTTGAAAAAGTCTTGCAGGATGCAACATCCTCATCCTTACTTGTCGGTTGATCAACATAAAGACACATGCATATTCCGCTAGGATCACAATTAGAAGGCCTTTCAATGACTTTCTTACTTATATATGTAGACGATCCTCCTGTTCCGCCTGTAGCCGATACTGTGGTTATTGCGTTCGGATCACAGTTTATCTTGTCTCCTTTAAAGATAAAGACTTGATAATCAGTATCGGCTAAAGTGATGATTGTCCTTGTCGAATCATAAGGCTTTACAGATCTTGATTTAGTATCAATGATAGAGAACACGTTCTCAAAGCTTTTTTCACTTGATTTATCCACAGAAGGAGCAAAGGCACTATAAACCATCCATAGTATAAGGACTATTACAGCAATCCATGCAAGAGCATAAATTATCTCTAACACCAATCCAATATTAAAAGAAACCGTGGCTTTCTTGTCATTTAACATTTTATTTCTTTATATACAATGTAATAGGATTTAAATCGTTTTTTGCAAATAAGCCCTCACTGTCTGTGTTTTTGCAATTTTCATCTAAGCATTTCACTGCAGGATATGCTTCATATGATTTTCCCTTCTCGAGATTTGTTAATTCAACAATTAAATATTTTGACTCGCCTGATGCCACAAGCTCTGGATTTCCATCAAACCATAGTTTGTTGTTCCCTTCTTCTATCCAGGGATTTGCATAAATATACAGATCATTCTCACCTGTATTCTTAACAAGAACCTTTAATCCGATGCTTATATCAGAGCATTCAAAAACCTGAGAACCTTTATCTTTGCAGCTCTTTTCATCATCTGCAATGTTTATTGTTAATACATCAAAACCATTCTCTGCATCACCTGCAGCATTATCACTCTCATCCCTATTAAGTGGAAGGCAACAGAATCTTAGATCTTTATTGCTTCCTGAGCCGCATCCTAATCCGAGAGTTCCACGCTCCTGCGGCAAGCAGAATTCCTTGCATTTCCCTCCAGAGAGGCTGCATACACTGTTTATTGTATCATCCTGAACATCAGAACCCTTGATCAAAAACATGATCACTATGAATGCTAATATAAGAACAAGAACTAATCCAATCGGAAATTTCTTAGCATCTAAGTCGTCTCCTCTCTTATTTTTTATAACATATCTCATGATTATCACTTGTCACAACAGAAAGTATCGGCTGGAGTGGTTGTCGGACAGAAGTTAGTAACACATTTTCCGTTGTCTTTAAGGCCGGTACATTGTGATGATGTGCAGTCACATCCAAAACCTGAATTAAACACCACCTTTTTATTTTTATCATTTGTTACTGAATTGCATAGTTTATGAGTAGGATTTTGCGAACAAAACACACATTTAGATTCGCAATCCTTGCCACTATTCAAACACACCATAAGCTTATTTGCATCACAATACTCTCCTTTAGCCTTTCCATCACATGCATTTGTTATCCCGACATTTGATTTACAACATATGAGATTGCTGTCTTTCCCGCATGTTGCATCATAGATCCTATCTCCAGGAGCATCACAACGGCTTGTACATATTCCATTAACCTCAGCGCCTAGACAGTCCTTATCAACCAAGCCTATGGTTGCGAAATATTTTTTTAATACTCCAGAACTTAAAATATAAAAAATCAGTACAGCTAAAATTATCAGAATCAGTATCAATCCAAAGGGGAATTTCTTAGCATCTAAGTCATCTCCTCTCTTATTTCTTATTATTTTAGCGGTATGCAACATTTTGGTTGAGTTTTATCATCGCACTTCCATGGGCCTATGGTTCCACCGTTCTGGTCGCATTCAGCTACAGAGCCAACACATGTGCCTTTTTTATCCTCGCATGTAAGTCCTGAATTGAATATGCTTCCTCCATAAATAAGGAAGTACACTAAAAAAAATAGAACAAGCAATACCAGCACAATCACTATCACTGTCTGTATGCTCATCTCTACTGCTTTCTTATTCATTTTATCCGAAGACTTTGCAGCATTCCTGGCCGTTCTTTGTACAGTCTGTATCATCTGTTGTTGCTACTCCTCCTGAACAGGGAGAATTACATACTCCGCCATAATCAACAGAGCAGCTCTTTAATCCTTCATTCAGGTTGCGCACATAATTCACAATCAAGAATGCTAATATAAGCAAAATCAGCAATCCTATGGCCGCAATTATTATAACATTCATTGACATTTCAACGCCTTTTTTTCGCATTTTTACACCTCAAGCTTTTTTATGAATTTATATAAGCTAAACCTAATTGAGCTCCTATATAAATTTTTTGATGATTGCAAGCATTTTAAGCTGTTTTCTTCATTGAGAGCTATCTTAGAGCAAGTGAGTTTATGATAAATGATTTTGGGATAAACGATTTTAGGATAAGTGATCTCAGGATATTTCAACAATCATATACTTATTGTCATAAATCCGGAATATTTCACCTTCAACTGTGCCTACATTATATTCACATACATCTGGCCTGCATAATGCTCCTGCAAATATTTTATATCTGCCTGCTTTGTCAAATGTCACTTCCTTATCTAAAGCACAGTCAATTGTCTTTCCTTGATTCACAAGGCATTCGCCCTGGCTTTCATATATCTCAACATCTTTGCACTTATCTGCCTTGCATTCATATCCTATCTTCAGTCTTGGGACAAATGAACGGTCTTTCATGCCGATGTTCTTTATTCCCACATAAGGCTTTAATTTTGTATTTTTAATGCATCCAAGCACATTATTTGTAAATGATGAACAGCCAGTAGGAAGGTTGCTTGAACTTACTGCATCTCCATTATTCAATATCCCTGCATATTCTGCTGTAAAGAAATCATTATCCTCATTTTCATTCTCTTCAACAATGCTTTTCAATGACTCAAATATCTTAAATGGATCGCTGACTCTCAGATAGACAAATAAGGCTAATATCAAAAGTATAAAAAAGATAATAAATGTTGCCGACGCTTTTTTCCGCATATTCTCAATCCCTTTCATCTATACTAATTTGAATATGAACTTTAATACACCGTATATTATTGCAAGGCCTACAAGTATGAATATCACTACCTTGATCATGTTTATGGTTTCAGCAGCCACTTCAGCTTCTCCTTTCTTGTTCATTTTCATTATGTCCTCTTATGTTCAAGCCTATATAAATATTATGGCTTGGAATGAGATAATTGATTAGTTTCAATCCTCTGGCATTTAAGCCCTGCAATTGTATCAGTAGTATACTCTCTGAATTCGATGCCTGAGAAATATATTGGATCATTTGGACTTAAGGCTGTGACTAATACAATCCCTCCGCCCGCAGCTATAATAGTACCTCCAATAACCCAACCATAGCCAGGTATTGCCAAAAAGGTTGATCCTGTCTTTATTGCACCTACTCCTACAGCTGCAATTCCTCCAAGCCCAAAAGCAAATCCTGTTGAAGCAGCAACTCCTCTTTTTTCTTCAAGAAACTTGTCAATCCATTGCTTATCTGATATGTAAACAAAAATACTTGCATATCTCTTTGATGTATCAAGAGTATCATATTCAGGAGGTATTTGCCTATCGCCAGATTCATCTCTTCCAGATAAAGAGTAGAAAGGCTGGAAATATTCTATATACCTCATCTTTCGAGTATCAAGAGGATATGTGTTTCTGTCAATGACGATGTTTTCATTGGCAATAAAACCCAACAATCCCTGCATATGCTCATTCTTTTGCTTGAACTCATAGACAGAGCATACATGGCAGATTATTCCATCTCCTTTAAAGAATTGTCCATCACCTTTAAGCCATTCATAATAACATCTTCTCATGTCCTCTGCGATAACTCTTTTTGGATCCTCTTTTGCCTTTAGATCTATCTTTATGTTTCTTGTCGGACATTTCACATCGCTGAATAGGTCTCTCTTGGTTATGCTTGCAATTGTTGAATGAGCAATAATGCTGTTTCTGCAATCCTGGACCTCAAGCTTGTCTTTTAGTTCAGTATAGAAATGATCCACAGCTATTGCTATCACAACAATAGTCAGAGCTGTAAGTATCATATATAGAACAACTGTTTCAGATATCCCTCTTTTATTTTTAATAAGCATATTGCGTGCATAAATCGTTTATTTTATTTGCAGGAATGACAAATGTAAAATACCCATTATTATTACCTGGACCAGGGTCATAGTCCTTCTGAAACATCACTAGATACACTTGCTTGGGCTTGAATATAAATAGTTCATTGTCCCATATTTTTATTTCGAAATCCTTTTCATTAATTATATACTCTTCAATTGATTTTTCTGATTCTGATGGTTGATTGATGTAACTCCAATAAGTCATTTTAGGTTTAGTCATGTATGTGTTTTTCATAAATTCAACCAATCCAGAATAATCTCCAAGATCCTCTTTTATCTCTAGCTGAGAACAGATAAAGCATATCTTATCATATCCCAATCCGCCTGTTGTCGATCCAAAATCCTGGTTGGGAAAAACATTTCTCTTTGCTTCGCCAAACTGATACCAACAAGTCTTGATCTCTTCTGCAACTGCATAATTGAATATATCATTATTCAATTCCTTGAATTTCTTTATTTTCTTATTTTCATAACGTATCTCTAATGCTTCCATCTTCTCTGGATTATAGCCAAAATCAGCCCTGCTCTTATAGAAATTGACATATCTCTTGTTACATTCAATGCTTAAAGGACTTGATCCTCCTATTTCACCCATTGAAGATGCCTGGACACTTAATTTGCATGATTCAATATTTCCTGAGGTTGTAGCCTTAAGAAACAAGAAATAACCAACTAATAATGCAACAATAAATGATACAATGACTAATATTGTCCTTGCTGTCTCTCCTAATTGGGCTTTTTTCATTGTTGTGATATTGTAGGCATAAGGAAAGCTATATATAATAGTACAAGCAGCACAATAAGTGTTAATGCGATAAATGTTATTATCACTATCTGCTCCCAAGATATCGGTTCTTCCTCAGCCATTGCTCATTATCCTGAATTTACCTTAATAAATTTTTCCCTTTAGGATGGGATAGCCACATATAGTGTCGGCTAGCGAACCTTAATATTCAAAACACGATTACAAATAACTCGTTAAACAATTAGTGCCAAACCCTATGTGAACCTGGCACTATATGCACGCAATAATCAAATAATTCTTAGATTAGTAAAACAAAAAACATTCCACTTACACTTCATTGCTCACTTGCAAATATCCAATATCAACTTTATCTGTCTTGGCACTGGATGCAATGGGAGTATTGCATATCCTGACTGATCTTTTGGATCATTCTCATCACATCCCCTATGCTCAATATTTATCTCTTCACCTGCACTAGGCCAGTTCAGGCCTTGAGTAAATAACCTGAACTTGAATTCTTGTGCAATGAGGCTCTTGTTAGTGATCTCGTATAAGGTCTGATTCACAAGCTCACAGGCATCTATGCCTGAACACTGCACATTATCCCTCCTGGCACATGCTATGAGCAAGTCCCTTATTGTGTAACTTTTTGCTGAACACTCCCGAACATCTATGCCTGTCACAGAAATAACGTAATTTGATGCCATCTGCTCAGCTATGTATTGTTTCTTATAATCCTGGATAGGGTTCTTTATCCTGAACATTAAGAACAGGAAAAATCCTACAATTATTATTATGACTATAAGAGCTAATCCGAATGCCTCCATCTGTGATTTTCTGGATTTACTTGGCCTGTTTTTCCTCATCTCAAATTTTCCTCATCTCAAATAACCCTCAACAACTATCATTCCAAAGTTCCTTTTTGCATTTATGCCTGTGTTTTTCTCTATGATTATAGGTATGCTTATCTGCAATGTCCTTGTTGCAGATATATTATTATCATAGATTGTTATCTCATACCCATCTGGATAGATGCTCACGAATGTTATCCTGGAATTCTTGAAATGATTACTGTAATAATCATAATAGTCTTTTCTTGTGGCAGGATCATTCAATGACTTGTTTAGTGCGTGTATCTTGTAATAATCAAAGCAATTGATCTTTTCATTTACCATTGTATAGCATTTCAGTTCAGGGAATTCTGTTATTGTCTTTGCTAAAGCTATTACTGATAAATCTCCATATTGTATGTTCGAGTTTTTCCAATCCTCCTGCTTAAAAGTATTATATATTGCTATCCCTATCACAAACAGTATTATGATGATTATTACTACCGTAATGCTCTCTCCTAATTGTATCTGAGATTTTTTTGTTGATTCTGCCGGATTTCTTTTTGTTTGATGGCTTTTATTCATTTTAGGGATTATTTATGAATCATTTAATAGATTATCGGGCATGATGATAATTCCAGATCCTTATTATCATCATGAAATTGTCGCATAATATTATATATATCCTCGTTATGAATTAATTTCTGATCCTTCAAAGCATATAAAGTAGTGGAAGGTCTGATGAGCAATATCCTGCAATCATAGCTAATATCAGTATCATCTTCCATTAATTCTATTCTTTCAATCTGAAGCTTTCTCTTTATCTCGAATTGTTTAAACGCCCTGTCCATCTGGCATTCATAGTATTCCTT
>DUIB01000051.1 GCA_013330595.1 Candidatus Woesearchaeota archaeon
CATGTGGATCATGGAAAAAGCTCTATTCTGGATAGGATCAGGAATACGTGCATTATTGATAATGAGGCTGGTGCTATAACTCAGGCAATTGGTGCAAGCAATGTTCCTATTGAGATAATAAAGAAGTTCTGCTCTGCACTTAAAGTAAAGATGGATTTCACCATTCCAGGCTTATTGTTTATTGACACTCCTGGACATGAAGCCTTTACTTCTTTAAGAAAACGTGGAGGGAACCTTGCTGATATAGCTGTTTTAGTTGTTGACATTAATGAAGGATTTAAACCTCAAACAATAGAGGCTTTTGAGATATTGAAAAGTTTTAGAACGCCTTTTGTGATTGCATTAAATAAGATTGATCTAATTGATGGTTTTAAGGTTATTGATGATTTAACAGATAAATCCGTATTAGATAATATTAATGCTCAGGATATTGCTGTTCAGGCAAAGATCGAGGAAAAACTCTATAATATTGTTGCTTTTATACATGAAAAATTCGGCATGAGTGCAGACAGGTTTGACAGGTGTGATTATGCTAAACAGATTCCTATAATTCCCTGTTCTGCAAAAAAAGGCATAGGAATACCAAAATTATTGATGGTGCTTACAGGATTAACCCAGAAATATCTAGAGGAAAACCTGAAATGCAATATTGACGATGATTCCAGGGCAAAAGGCACTATTCTTGAGATAAAAAATGTTGAAGGCCTAGGATTATGCATGGATGCTATATTATATGATGGTATGATAAGGGTTAATGATACACTGATTATCGGGGACATCAAAAATAATACAATAACAAAAGTAAGAGGATTATTTGAGCCGAAGAAATTATCAGACATGAGAGACAATAAGACAAAATTCCGGAGCATAAAAAGTGTTGTTGCAGCCTCTGGAGTAAGGATACTTGCTCCGAATATTAATGATGCCATTGCAGGAATGCCATTTATTGCTATAGCATCAACAAATCAGGATGAAATAAACAAGGCAATGGATGAATTAACAAAAGAGGTTACAGAAGTATTGATAGAGACAGATAAAGAAGGAATTGTTGTAAAAGCAGATACTATCGGATCATTAGAGGCAATGATAAAAATTCTGAGAGACAAGAATATAAAAATCAGGAGTGCATCAATCGGAAATATAACTAAAAAGGATATTGCAGATGCAGAATCAAATTATGAAAGAGACCCGCTGGAATCAGTGATTCTCGGATTCAATATTAGCGTGGACACAGACATAAGGAATGATAAGGTTAAGATAATAACATCAAATATAATCTACAGGATAATTGAGGATTATGAAAAATGGAAGATTGATGAAGGAAGAAGAATAGAAGAAAAAGAGCTAGAAGGATTAACAAGGCCTTGTAAGATTGAATATCTTCATAACTATACTTTCAGGCAGAGCAATCCTGCTGTTATTGGAGCAGAGGTTATTGTCGGGATAATGACTTCAGGAATGGACATTATGAAAAATAATGGGGAAATACTCACTAATATTAAGGAGATACAAAAAAATAAAGAATCAGTAAAAACAGCTGCAAAAAAAGATCAAGTGGCAATATCTCTTCCTAATGTCCAGGTCGGAAGACAGATTAATGAGGGAGATATTTTTTATTCGGCAATTCCTGAAGATGATTTCAGGAAGATAAAAAATCTTACAAAGTATCTTGCAAGAGACGAGGTTGAATGCTTAAAGGAAATAGCTGAAATAATGAGAAAGAAAAATCCTGTATGGGGTGTTTAATGCTCAGATTTGATATTATGAATAGCAAGGAAACAAAGCATATTCTTGAAAAATTACAAGAACAATATGGATTCGGTATAGAAAAGAAAGATCTAGATTATATATTCTTACAGACTAAAGAAGGAAGATTATATGTTGTATCGAGAGATCTTGGAAATATTGATTTTGATAAATTAAGGATTGACATGCTAGGGATTTATTTTGGAGAGATCTATAAGGATAAATTACGATTAAGCATTGAAGGTGCACAGATCATTGGAAAGAATGCTACTAAGAATATTCTGGATCTGGATTATGCGCAGATGATAGAATGGATTCAGGGAAAAGATATTGAATTTACTGATTGTGGGGAGGAATTTGTTATTGTCAGATACAAGAATCCAAAAACAGATCAATATGATATCCTAGGATGCGGCAAATTCAACAAGCAATCTGGAAAACTGATGAATTATGTTTCCAAATCAAGAAAATTAGTAGTGGTGAATAATTAAAAGAAAATTGAAAAAGAATAATGAATATCAAATATTTTAACACAAATGATAAAGATGTTTCAGAAAAGAAATTTAATATATTTATAGGAATAAGTTTAGGCACAATTAAACCTATTAATTATGACAAAGTAAAAGAATATATTGAGTGGTCATTGAAGTATTCTAGAGATTCTATCATTATTCTAGTAGCTGATAAAATTGCTAAATATAATTATAAAATATTCAGCAGATACAGTACAGGAAAGGCTGAGAACCGTGCATTAAAAGAAGGTGACAAATACATTAAATTTTTTAGAAACATAATCAAAGATTATCCAAAAAAAATAAAGGTATTGAGATGGGATGAAATCTGGAATAGTCAAAAGGAGGAAATGAAGGATGTTTTAGGGCAGGAATACAAAGAAAATCCTGTTTTTAAAAATAAGGTTAATTCCTTCATAATAAATTATTCCAATCATGTCTCAAAAAAATTATCTGATAAAGAAATAGAATATTTATCCCAATATATTTTATACGAGTTATGTACATTATTAGATGGAATAACTCACGATCAAACGCATTATAATCTATTGCTATATCCAACATTCAAAACCAACGGTATGAGTCAAACAGCTACAAACATAATAAATGGAAGAGAATTTCCGGAATTAAGAAATAAACTCAAATTGAATAATAACATGACATTTGCAGAGATATATTTGTAACCAGCATATTCAATACTTCTTCACAATGTCTAACAATTCTTTTATGTCCTTTATTTCATGATCAACATATTTTAGATGGATCTCTGTGTAGATTAATTGCTTGCTCCAGACTGTTATGAATCCGAACTTCTTAGCATTGACAAGATCAATCTCTGGATAATCTCCTACTATCATGCACTGGCTGGCTTTAATCCAGAAATTTTCAATAAGTATTCATAATTCTCTGCTGAAGGCTTGTTTTTTCCTGTATCATCTGTCGTGATCATATAATCAAAATACTTATTCAATCCGAGGGCATTGATCCTTTCGATCTTTATCTGCTTTTCACCGTCTGAATCACTCAAGCACGCTATCTTATATTTTTTTCTTAAATTCTCTAGTACATTCATTGTTTCTGGAAATATTTTGACTCTTGGATTAAGATATTCCCAATATTTCCCCTCATATTCCTTAGAATCCAATGAATTCAATTTTATCTTCAAATCCCTAAACAGTTCTGATATCCATAATGCTCTAGAATAATTATTTGGATCAATATCATTATGTAGATGTTTTTTCTTAATCTCAATAAATTTGCTGAGAATATTTTTTGCAGGTTTTTTGAATCTTTTGCTGATCAGCTCTGCCAGATAAACCTCTGTTTCAGCTTCAGCCAACGCAAAATCATATAATGTATTGTCAAGATCAAAACACACAAGCTTTAATCTTGGCTTGAATAATTTACTTAGCATCCTTCTTTCTCCTTCTCTTGATCAATATTAACAAAAGCATCAGTATGATCACGATTATGATTATTATCAGTATATAGATTGTCAGGCTGATTCCAGTGCCTTCTCCTTGATTTGCATTTAATATTGAGCTTTTCTCAAAAGTAAGCTTATTATTATAAAGCACTCTTCCGCTTATATAGTATTGACCGACTTTTTTTGGTGTAAAATAAAAAGTGATGTTCTGAATGCTTCCCGGATCTACATCATAATAATCAGTATCAATTGTTGTAATTATCTTTTCGCCTAATTTTATTAGGCCTTTGAACTTTGCAGAAACTATCCTTTCACCGTTATTCCTAAAAAATGCTGTTATTGGAACAACCTCATCAGTAACAGCCCATGGCTGATTTTCAATCCTTAATAATTCACCTTGATCAGCAATCTGGCCTTTTTCAAGCACACTAAATGAAATCAGGTCAGTCTTCTGACATGGAAATACTGTAACATATGCCCAATATTGCCCAATTCTCAGAGTGTTGTCAAATTGCCTGAAAAGCACTTTGCTTGTTGTAGGAAGCACTTCTATATTACCAAAACCGAAATCAACTGTTGACATTAATTTTGTCTGGTCCTGATTCCAGATATCAATAGAGACATTTGGCCTTATTCTGATATTACCTGCATTTGTGGCAGTCATTGAAAATTCTAGAGGATTGCCTATTTCTGCATCTAAAATCTTAATGCCACCGGCATTACATGATAGAAATTCAGCACCAGTAATCTCCACATTTATCCTTATTAAAAAAGCAGCCTGAAGCTGTGATCCATAAGGGCCTTCTGGCCTATTAAGGGCTCCTGTAATTAATCTTACTCCTCCAGAATAATTTCCAGCAGGGATATCAGCAGGTGGTTGAACAATAAACTTAATCTCCTGCACCTGGTTCTTGCTGATAAATATTGTCTTGTTGCTTCTTGTGAAGTTTAGATCTGGCTGAAAGCTTATCCATTCCTTAACATCACCAATCACTTCATAATCTAGAGGTATGTCAAATTCACTGTCAGATGCAACATAAACATAATCCTCTGCATAACCACCTTTGAGGACATTTCTGTAATCAACAACTGCCTTTGTGACAGAAATACCCACTGCATTAACAAATATTATATTAGTAAACAATACTAACATTAACAATATAGCCATAAATATTATTCTGTTTAAACTCTTCATATTAACCTCTTAGTATCATTGTACATTATCCTTTTAAATAATTTATCATTCATGGAACCTCAGCACTAAAAATAACATATCCTGTACATTCTCTGCCTATAGCTCCTGGATCAGGCTGTAATTGCCAAAATGTATTATTCATCACAGGAGTCAATGATGTTGTCTTTGTCATTGTTAATCCAAGCAAGGAAAATGAGGACGATAATCCTGTCTTAGCGCTGAACAATGAGGATATCACAGAATATTTCAGGCTGCTGATAGAAATATTACTATAATCACTGCAATTCATTGCATAATTATCTCCAATAGCTCGTGCATATCCTAAAACTGAAACATTAATCAGCATATTACCTATATTTGTTATATTAGCAAGTGATTCAAAAGAAATATCTCCAGCATCTATATTGCCGAAATCTATCCCATCAGTGATGTTTAATGCATATAAAGGATTAATAGTCGTGCTATTAACATCATATGCAAACAAGCCATCTGCATCATTTACTGTAGAATTACAATACCATGAACCATTATTTGCATAATAAAAAACATTTAATCCACATAGGAATTCCTTGCTTAGAGAGGTATTGCCTACAGAATCGCATGAAGCATTTGTATAATGGACTGTATTATCATCAGGGTCAGAGGATTTATTTAGGTAATAGTGGAAAGTTGCAGATGCATTGACAATATTGCCAGCACCTTCAGAGTCTGAAGCTATAACAGTGCAATTTACAAATCTTGTTGAGCCAGCTGAAAGCACAATCTCACTTATAGGCGGAATGTTATCATCAACATTCACTGAATTTATTGTTAGAGGCCTAAGACTCCAATTTAGTGCAACAGTTCTATTAGTGTTTGCCCATCCAAAATTAGAATAAATATCAAAACATTGAATATTCCAGGCAAATGTTCTATTACTTAAGCCAGTAAGATTGAAGCTAGTAATATTGGAAACACCACCAATATCTTGAGTCTGATTCAACAACCAAGAGCCAGAATAATTAGTCCACAAAGAGCAATTAACCAAACTATCATTGTCTGAGACTGTAGCGTTAAAAGTCAAATTGACATACTGCATAACATCATTATAATAATTATTATAAGGAAAAGATAAAGTAATATTGGTTAAACTATCATTTTTTAATTCTATGGCATAGAAACATGCATCAGCACTGGACGTAGCATATAAATAATTTTCCACTACATTCAAGCTATAAACACTATTATAAATACATGTTCCTGATGTTTGATTAAATATCTCTGCATCAAGCGTTGGTGCAGTAGGGTCTGTTATATTGATCATTCTTATACCATATCCAGCAGTTGTTGAACTCACAAAAGCATACTTTGTACCATGAAAAGTATTAGGTGAAACAGCAACAGAAACAGGCGTAGTTAAACCACTAACACTGCCAACAAGCGTAGGTGTGCCTGAAGCCACATTTTCTAATATAGTCAAATAACCATCAATTGGCGAAGTAACATACAAATACTGAGTGCTAGGCTCATAATACACATGCTGTATACCATCAATGCTGCCTGCACCAGCTGAATCAGTATATCCAGAACCTAAACAAGCAATAGCACCAGCATCAGAGACATTCAAAACAGTAACACGATCATCAGGAGGGACTGCAACAACAACAAGAGAGGTTCCAGGAATATTGTATAAATCAGTCATAGCATCAACACTGCATGCACCAACAGAATCAGTAAAAGAGCCTGTAACTGCTGGCCTTGTCCTTGAATTAGTAACATCAAAACTAGAAACATAATCATCAGTCAATCCACCAGTAATAAGCCAACGAGTAGCGCCTGTATCAACATACACCACATCATACTCCCCTTGCTGGCTGCCAGCACCACCAGTATCAGCAGCAGTATCGTTCAAGAAAACAAAACTGGCAGCACTAACATTATACCAAGAAGTTGCACTATCAACGCCAGAAGGAGCATAAAAGATGTAATTAGTAGTGTCTAATGTACCAGAACGTATACCATCAAGAGAGCCGACAGGAGCAGAATCAGTAACAGAGCCAAACACGCTTAGGCTTGATGGAATACTGAAATTAATAGCAGTCAAATAATCATCAGTAGTAGATGAAATAAACGCTAATTTCCTAGTCTCATCAATCTGCATACCATAAGCACCATCAATGCTGCCTGCACCAGTATTATCCTGATAGGTATTGTTCAATAGCATGATTAATGGACCTGCAAATGCAGAATTTGCACTGATAATTATTAAAAAGAAAAGCATAATAATATGCTTCAAATAAGAAGATATGATTTCTTTAATAGTTATAATTCTAAACTCACCCTTATTTGACACTATTAGAAGTTTAATATAAAAATTTTATGGTGTTTCAGCTGAAAACAGTACATATCCTGAACAATTGCCTGCTGGATTTGGTGGGATGTAAAGTTTCCAATAAGTAGTGTTTATTATCTGACTTCCAGAAACTGTCTGTTTAGGCATTGTTAAATCATTGATTAATGCAGAACTGTTTGTTAATGGAGTCATGCTGTCCCAAGGATTTGATGCATTCAATGCAAATCTCTCATTTTCAATGCTAATATTTCCATTAATGGAGCAATTCATTGCCAATCCGTCCCCTCTAGTAACGCCATAGCCTTCTATGCTAATATTAATGTTCATATTACCAAAATTAGTGATATTAGCTAAAATATCAGCAGAGCTGTAATCATCTACTTGCATATTTCCATAATCAATTCCATCAGTTAAATTTAATGCATATAATGGAAGCATTGTTGTTGTGTTGGTTAAAAATGCTGTCTTGTTCTGATAATCTTTTGCTGTAACATTGCATGTCCATGTTCCATTATTCGCATAATAAAATGTATTAAATGTGCAGATATAATAACCCAAGTATTCTCCATCATTCCCTGAACTTGTGCATGATGCATTAGTATAATGGCTATTATTATTATCTGGGCTAGTATAGGCAACTGTTGAATGCCATATTGATGCATTGACTGCTGCAATATCATTATATCCATTCCAATCCCTTACAGTGGCATTACAGGTAATTATCCTAGTACTGCCAGCACTTAAAGTGATATTTCTTAATGTATAATTTGTTTCCTGATAAACATAGACACTTAGCACTTCTGGCCTTGCATTAGTGATATTAACATAGGTTCTTACAGTAACATTCTTGTAATTACCACCGACAATATTTTCTGCTTTTGACATATTTATAGAGGAGAAAATCGATATAGTGAGAGCTGTTATAATAAGAAATCCTAGTAACAAATACTTGTTTTTTAGTTTCATTTTAAGTATTATTCCTGCAAACATTCAGTATATGAATTTACTATTTTTGTGTATCAGTATACCTTTTTATATATTAGTATCATATCTTATATATAAATGTTTCGATGATCTTCACAAAAGATAAATAAGCTAAAATTACCTCTTTAATCAATTATTAGGACAAATTTATGCTTAATAACCAACAATAAATAAAATAATCATTTAAAAACTCCTTTTTGATGTTTTTTATTATTAATATCTTATTTAAATCTAAAAATAATCCTCTAATATTAAAATATCTGCAAGAAATCATGTCAAGAACCACCGGTCAAATGCACAAAATCACAGATTTTGGCACGCTGAAAATGTCTTCATTTTCATCGGACCGGTGGCATGATTGCTAGCAATCATGCTTGTTCTTGATCACGATCAGAAATACCAGTCCATGTATATCAGAAGGATAAGCATGGCTTTTCCACTCATCATAGATGAGTGGTATTTCTGACGTATAAAGACACTTTATCTTTTCTCAAACTACAAGATGAAGTCAAGTTGAGAATGATAAGAAAGTTATCACGCTCACACAGCATTGTTCACTGCATCAGTTGCCGAATTATTTAATATAGTAAGTATTATCTTAATGTTCGCTAGGTGCAAAGAAATATCAGCGATATTTCTTGCACAAAGAATCCGTTGGATTCTTTTGTGATAACTTTCCTACTTAAGTTGACTTCATCAAATTACAACAAAATTTATATATTAAATACATGTATGGAGCTATTACTATATATATTAGGAGGGTGAGTGATGTTAAAATTAAATAATTATGCGAAACTATCTACGAGATCAACACTTGTTAAGGTTATACCTATATTATTAGTGTTGATCATAAGCATTAACAATTCTTATGCATACGATAAAGTAATATCCAACTCACAGGATTGGAAAGATGTTTACAGCACAATGCTATTTGCAAGCCTCTCAGACAAGTTTCCAGGAATGTTTTTAACAAGCTCAAAACACGGATCAATATTATTATACTCAATATCAAAAGATACAAACGGAACATTCATAGTATCATCCAGAACCCAGCCATATATTGTTAATTACAAATCAGTAATGGAAGGGCAAGGATATAAAGATGTTGAGGAGCTTGTCTCAAATGCAATTAATCTTGACCTTGCAGAAAGGATAATTGATGAAAAGAATATCAACAAATTTATTATTGTTGATGATGCTTATGGATATAATGCATTGTCTGTTGCTTCTTATGCAGTGCTTGATAAATATTATGTATTGTTTGCAAGTGAGAGAAACATCGGCCAAGTTGATGATATATTAACAGATGCTGATCCTCAAAAAGTGTTAATCTATGGCCAGGTGGATGAAACAGTTAAGACGAGATTGGCAAAATACAATCCGGAAACAATCAATTATGGTGACAGGTTTGAGAATAATATCGAGATAGTTAAAAGGTATCAGCAGATAAAAAATTCCAAACAGACATTAATGAGCAATGGTGAGTTTATTGAAGCAAGCATCATGTCAGGAACAGATCCTGTTCTTTTCATAGGAAGAAATACTGTCCCTACACAAGTCCAAGACTATATAAAATCATCAGACTTTCAGGTTGCTGTTCTTATAGGCAATGAATTGATTAATTCTGCAACAACAATAAGAAGACAGCTCGGTATTAGCGTGTTTGTTAAGTTTGCTCAAGGAGCAAGAAATCCAGAAGGTGCCATAGCCTCTGTCGAAGACTTAGATAAATTCCCTATGCCTAAATACAATTTATTGCTTGAGATTTATTCAATACTATATAATAAAGCTACTAATTCATTATGGGTTACTTATAGAAATAGGGCAGGTATCGGGACATACTTGAAAGGAACAATAACACTGACAGTGGATGGCCAAACTAGTGTTGTTGGTGATCAAGAACCAGTATTTATTGACAAGAATCAATACAAGACAATAATCTATGATGTACAGCTTGAAGGAGATAATATTACTGCTAAGGTGTATACATTGTTTGGTGAAGGAAAAAAGTCAATGGAAAATGTTTTAGAAGGAACATTGCAAGTTGAAAGCATCGAGATTCTAGATAGCTCAATGATAAACATCACTGATGTGTCTTATGATAAGGGCAAAGGGGAGTTTTTAATCAAATTAAAGAACATCGGAAGTGTCGATACATATGTTAATGTTGAGCTTCTTGATATTTATATCAATGGAGAGCTTATCACTATCTCTGCTCCTGAGAATATTTTATTAAAACCAGGGCAGACTATAACATTCAGAGTCAGCGCACAACTTTCAGAGACAGATATACAGAATAACCCAATAATTAAGGTTAAGGCATATTATGGAGAAAGAGAAAATTCCTTAATTAAGGCAGTATATGGGGAATATGCATTCAAGTATGCTCAGGGAGATATCATTCTTTATGTGCTGATATTATTGGTTGTAATACTGATACTACTTATCATCTTTGGAAGGAAGAAATGCCCACACTGCAAGACTTGGAATAGCAGGGCAAGAAGGAAATGCAAGAAATGCGGACAATCATTATATTCTAAGAGACAAGAATAATAATTCATTAATAATAATTTATATATAATAATTATAATTTATAGAGGGTTTTGATTAACCTATCAAAATAGCTCAAAACCCTAATAGATTGCTTTGAATAATCAATGAAAAATGGAGTTATTCAAAGCCCTCTATATATAATAATTTAATAATAATCTATTCTTTATGACAATTATGGTAGAGAAATATTCAATCACTATATTCTTCAAACTGGCTCTTTGCATCCGCAATGTATTGCAGGAACCTTATCTCTTCGTCTTTTATCGCCAGATCAATAAATCCTATAGTGTATGCAAGCTTTGAATAAAGATCATTGATGATGCTCAGTGATTTTTTGGCTTCTTTCTTATTTTTCATGTACACATGCCTTCTTGCATTATGTATATGCCTGTAGGAATCAAGCTTCATGTAGATATGCTGAAGCATTCTCTTAGCTTCATTTTTCATATCCTTATCATCAATAATTTCCAGCTTGCTTATCAGTTCATAATAAAGTATTCTTGCCTCTTCATATTTGAATGAATTAATGATGCTGTTGCAGTATTGGATCTTTTTTAGCAATTCCCTTTGCGACAGGAATTTAGGGTCTAGCTTAGCCGTATCTTGCACTGGCTGTTTGGCCTGAGAATTAATTTCAGTCTTTTGTTCAGCATAATTAGTTTGAGGATTTTTAATCACGGGCATTATCACATTATTATCAGCATTTTTAGTAGGAAAGATCCTTCTATTGCTATCAATAATCTCCATATATCCTTTCTTCAGGCATTCTTTTTTCTTTTTCAAGCTGCTATTCTTCATTATGCCTATCCCATCTAAAACAATGAAATAATAGAAACCTAATGCTATTATAAGACCAATTCCGATAATTATAAACCATTGGACAAATGATAAATTCTTTAGCTTAAAGTTTCCAAATAGGGCATAACTTGTGATGTGTCCGGATTTCTCTGATATTGCATCTGAGAGCTTAAAATCAGGTTTGAATAAAACTATTGTTTTTGAATTTTTGATGTAATTAATATCAACAATATCCTTAATCCTATAGCTGATCTCTGTTGCTTTAATATTATCAAAACTCCACTTAACAACAGGATCATCCTTAATTATTGCAGGCTGATTAGAGAATATAATGTTTGAAGCTTTTTTCTCAGCTTCTTTAGGTATTATCTCAATTACAACAACATTAGAGAGATCACTTGATGACACTATGCTTTTTTCTATATAGGTGTACTTTTCAAACTCATCCTTGTTCATATACTGTATCTTAAATGAAAACATCTCTGTCTTGACAGATATTTGATCCTGAAGTTTTTGATTTATCAAAGTATAATTATCAAGTGATTTTTTTGTAATGTTGATATTATCCAATATGTATCTGATCCCTTCATTCAAGTCGGATTCTTGAAGGAATTGCTCAAAATTCCCTGAATCTACTAATTCAATATTCTCCGGTACAGATGATCCGGCTTTTATTGCATCGAGTCTTAGCTTATTTAATCTAACATCTAACTCTGATGAAGTAATATCCTGGCTTTTAAGATTCTCTGCTTCTGATTTTATATTTTCTAAAGAACCTAGTGCTGTATCAAAATTTTCCATTAATTTCAATTCAGAGATTATCTTAAGTTTTGCAGGATCATTTATTGCATTCATATCCTCTTTTTTGGATTGTACATCAAGCACCATCTTATTTACCGAATCAATATACTCATTCACTTTCTTTATCAATGATGAATCAAGATTTCTTGTTGTATCAGGAACAGCATTACCTTCCGAATATTTCCCAGACATCTCTACTGATACTTCATCTGAGAGTTCACCTTCATTTCCTGCTTCATCAACAGCAGCAATCCTATAGTAATACACACTTCCACTATCAAGATCTGAATCAGTATAATCCCGGGTGTGCGATTCTTCATCAGCATTAAATTTTGTCGTCCTATAATAATCCACATAATCAACACCAGGTTCTTCTGAACGATAAATATTGAAACTATCTGCTTCTTCTCCTTCATAGTGCCATCTAAGCTTAATATAATTGCTTTTAAGTTCTGCTTGCACACTACCCACAGCTTCTGGCTTTGTTGTATCCACCAAAAACAGTTCGCCTTCAGTTATTTTTGTTCCGACAACTCCTGAATAATCTGTTCCAGAAAACTTAAATGAACCTATTCTATTTGGTGTATCCTGGTCTATTATCAAATAACCATTCCATTCATCATCACTGCCTGTAAGAAATACAGTCTTGAGGCTAGTATCAGTGTTGAAAGAATATTGCAGGCTAATTGATTGCAGATTTTTTGATGTTTTTACTTTTACAGTATATGTACCGGCTTTTAATGGAGATTCTTTGCTTAGAGTTATCGACGCAGTCGGCTTTCTAATAATACTGAAGCTTATCAATGCAGACTCTTGCATAACATTACCATTAATAGCTTTACATCTTACATAATAATTATTTGTTCCATCACTAGGACCGGAAATCAATGTAGAGTGAGTAAAGGAATTCGTGTTTTGAAAATTGTTTGACATTGAATCATAGCTCACATCATTAATATCATATTTGCAGCCTGCTTTAATGCTGGTCTCAACATTTAATGTGATTTTATAATCATTATCGATAAAATATGATTTTGCAAGTACAAGAATAGGATCAGTATCTATCTGGAAATCGACACTTGACGTCTTTGAGCTGAATCTATTTGAACAACTTACATCAAGCCTATAATCTCCATCGGCATTTAACGTGATGTCTTTTGCAAAATAAATTCCCTCTTCATCTTGCTGCATTAAAGAACCTGACTGCTCGTTTAAAACATAATTACAGCTAGATTCGTTCTGGTTTGCCGACACTTCAATATGAACATCTCTACTATAGTATGTTCTTGATATTGGACTGTCGATGCTTAATTCATATGGAACATCATTAACAATCAATGTCTTATTTTCAGCAACAGAGCTCTCTGAATCTTCAACAATAATGCTGTAGACATACTCCCCTGATGAGTTAAAATCGTAATATTCATCATAGACCGGATCAGTGCTTACAAGAACATTATTCTTTAATATTTTATATGAGAGGATGCTGTTGTCAAGGTCTGTCTCAGCCATAATTGATATTTCTATATCATTATTTTCATCAATGCTTTCAGGAATCTCTATAGCGGATAAAGTCACTTGTGCAATAGTGTTAGAGGACAAAAGCAAAATTATTCCTAGAACAATAAAAACTAAAAATATCATTGATTTTGGATCTCTTCTTATTCCAGTTTCGTGTTTGTGTTTCATTGTCTTCAATCTACATTCGCTGTCCTGAATAACATTCTTATTGAACATAAAATCACTTCATGCTCTTTATTTTGCTTAATATGCCCTGATCCTTCTCCAAAGCTTCTCTTATGGCCTTGTCAAAATATTCATTTAGAGTCATGTTCTTCAGAACAGCTATTACCTTTGCCTTTGTGTGTGTTTCTTCACTTATCTCTATATTCACTCTTTTTGTCATTTTGCCTCAAAAACATACAATTGTATACGAAAAAGTATACCTAAATCATATTTATGATATCTATGATATAATTGATTTAAATACTTTTCTATACTTCAATATACATATCATAATATATACCCTTATCATATATATGATTATTATGACTTATATGATTTTTGTAACAATTACACGCGCATGATTCACGCATATATTAATATAGAGGGTTTTGATTAACCTATCAAAATAGCTCAAAACCCTAATAGATTGCTTTGAATAATCAATGAAAAATGGAGTTATTCAAAGCCCTCTATAATAAAAATAATGAAACGACAAAAACAATGAAATGATAAAAATAACCAAAGATATATAAACTCTGGCTGTTCGATAATAGTATGGAAAAATATTTCAGGGATAGAAAAACGAAAATCATCTGCACCATAGGGCCTAGTTCTGATACAGAGGAAATGATAGCAAAAATGCAGGAAAGAGGGATGAATATTGCCAGACTAAATTTTTCACACGGTACGCATGAGGATCATGGAAAAATCATGGATCTGCTGCATAAGATCAATGAAAACCTTGAAGTTCCAATAGGCGTAATGCTCGACACAAAGGGTCCGGAAATAAGGATCGGAAAATTCAAAGAACCGACAATACTTAAGGATGATTCTGAGATAATCTTAACAACAGAAAATATTGAATGGTCAGACAACAAAATTATATCTATTAGTTATAAAAATTTGCCAAAAATAGTGGAGAAAGGATCATTAATATATATCGCTGATGGAACAATTGAATTAAGGGTCGATGAAGTTAAAGGCAGAGAGATCAGGTGCAGGGTAAGCATCGGAGGAGAAGTCAACACAAGAAAAAACGTAAACATCCCTGGCGCAATAGTTGATCTACCGGCAATATCAGATGAGGACATATCAGACATTGAATTTGGGATAGAGAAAAAGATTGATTTTATTGCACAATCTTTTGTTAAGACAGCAGAAGATGTCTTGGCAGTAAGGGAAATATTAAGAAGAAATAATGCAGGACACATCCATATTATTGCGAAAATCGAGTCATTCCAGGCAATGGAGAATCTTGATAGGATCGTTGATGCAGCAGATGGGATAATGGTAGCTAGAGGAGACCTTGGAGTGCAGATTCCAATAGAAAATATCCCGAATGCCCAGAAATCAATAATCAAGAAATGCAATATTGCAGGCAAGCCCGTAATTACAGCGACGCAGATGCTTGAATCAATGACAAAAAATCCTAAACCAACAAGAGCCGAGGCGACAGATGTTGCAAATGCAATACTTGATGGAAGTGATGCAATAATGCTCTCAGGAGAGACAGCATCAGGAAAATACCCTTTAAGGGCATTAGACATCATGGACAAGATAGCAAGAAAAACAGAACAGATCTTAAAGACCACAAAGATTGCATCCTGGGTTGAAGAAGATTCAGAATACAAGAGCACAATAACAGACAGTTTAAGCAAGAGTGTATGCAGCACAGCAAAAGACCTTGAAGCATCAGCAATAATCACATGCACATCAACAGGGCATACAGCCAGGCAAATATCGCGGCATAGGCCTTTAATACCGATATATGCAGTGACTCCAAATGAGCATGAATTCAGGAAACTAGTATTGACATGGGGTGTTTATCCTGTGTTGATAGACTACCCGGAGGATACTGATGATTTAATGGAAAAAAGCCTTGATATAATTAAATCAAAGAAATTTGTAAAGGAATTTGATCTTGTTGTCATAACAGCCGGTATTCCATTCAATATTTCTGGAAATATCAACACAATGAAGGTAGAATTGATAAAATAAACATGCTGCATGCTGTGTTAATCTTTATTTTTAGATTTAGTATTTTCCAATTTTTTACTGCCCTGCTGTTCAAGCTTATCATATAATTCCTGTTTTTCCTGATATCGCTGATGAAGCCATAATAGCTTGTCAAATATCTGTTTAAGTTCTGCATTACCCGATAATATTGCCTTGAATGATTTATCATTATCCATAGCAATTATTTCATCGCAGATATCTCTCTCAATATTTACCGGATTCTTTTTGTCTTGATATCTCGAATAAAGCTCCACAAGATCCTTGTACACTTTCTTTATATGAGGAGTATTCTCAACAATGGTGTTGAATTCAGGATTCTTTGTAAGCTCATAGATCTTTGTAGCAAGCCTGCTCTCTTCTTCAGCCAATATTTGATTCTCTAATTCAATCATTCCAACTAAGTTCTGATAATGCGTATCCTCCATTATCCGTTCTTTTTGAACTTGAACTGATTCAGTGTATTCATATTTTTTCATTACTGTATGAATGACTAATGGAATGAGAATAAGCAATAGTAATAATATCCAGCTGTAACTCATGAATTGATTGGGGCATAATAAGAAATAATAGCTATATAAAAAGCTTGCAATCGTCAAGAACAATAATGTAATGCTGAAAAGCGTTGTCTTCCTTTGAGCCGATAAAATCTTCCTTGATCTATCAAGCGGTAGCAGTTTCTGGTTCATTCTGAGTTTCTTAATACAATATTCAGAATACACTGTTCTGACAATAAATGCAATTATAATTATCAATAGAAATAACCATAATCCAGGATCATTGAAATTGACATGCCTCTCACATACACTCCTAGGAATTTCAAGCTTCGGCAAAACAATGGAAATATTTTGGAAAGGTCTTTCAAATATTGAGCATTTATTAGGGCAAGGTCCTCCACAGTCTATGCCTTCTTCACAAGTGTTGTTGTGACAATTCATTATGCTGTCAAAACAATTGCCTTCATAACTGCATTCTTCAACCTCAAGAGGCTTACTTTTATATGTCTGGCAATTCTTTTTATCTGTGCATATTCTTGTCCTTAATCCTAAAATGCTACATTCGCTCCATTCCATACAGGACCAATCTTCATAACAAGAAGTTGGCAAATAACCTGATGGTGCTCCTCCTGACATTGATCCTCCACCGCCACCACCACCCCCTCTACCTCCTCCTCCACCGCTTCCGCTTCCAGTTCCAGATTGATTGCTGGTGGTATTAGAGGTTGCATTTGTAGCATTGCCAGTAGCATTGCATGAAAAACAATCTATCTCACAACTTGCACAATTTTCTAAAGCATCACAAAAACCATCACCACAAAATACTAGTGGATGTGTAATATTAACCAACTTAAATATACCATATGTGAACGTTGCATCTCCAAAAGCAGTTGTTGGATTAGAATTGAATCTAAAGGTGATGCTTTCTCCTTCTAATGCTCCTTCAATAAATTGAGTCTCTGGATCATCTCCGAGACAGCTTAATACTCCATAAAATCCACTATTAACAATGCTGAAACTACCGCATAATGTGCTGCCTATATATGCATTTATTGTCCCTGAATCTGCAGGCGCATTATATGATATAACTGACCCGTAAAATTCTGTCGGTAGAGGAGGATGGGCTGCAACATACCTGAATTCAAATATGGTTATAATAAAAATAAATATCACGGATAGTAACACTGATAGTAACACTGATAAATATTTTCGATTTTTATAATTTAATATTAAATTTTTCATACTAATATCCCTATTCTGCTGTTATTATCCAAGTCTGTGAAGCTGTACTATTTATCCAGTAAGCCTCATAAGGCCGAGCTATTGTCAATGTATTGCTTGATCCATTAACAGTATAAAAAATGTAATCTCCTGTGGCTTCATCTAAAGTTTTTATTTTATTATAGCTTATATTGGAAAATGCATCATTAATTGAGCTATTTATCACTCTTGGATATCCAATGAGGTTCCAGCCAGATTTCAAAGGTATATATGTATATTTTTTAGTGCCATTATAATAAAAACTTGAATTCTCAATCATATATATGTAATATCCAGAAAGCCTGTCCATGTATGGCACTTGCTGTATAGTCCAGGATGGAAGATTTGGATTATAGCTTTTCCATGGATCATCACTATCAAAGGCATCATATCTGAATATCATAGAATAATTTCCATTGATTGATTGCATCACTCTGCCTCTATTATTTAACATTCCCAAGCAGAAAAATGAGACAAGATTCCACCCTTCTGACAGTGTGAAATTACATTCATAACTCTGGACAGTCACTATTTCAACTATTGAGGGAACTGTCTGATATCCTGTTAGGTAATTTCCATCTGGAGGATTATTTCCAAGTATGCTAAACAAGACTATTGCTGAGATGACAACAATAAAAGCAATTGTATATTTAGGGATCATTTTTTGATCTCCTCTATGCCAATAAGCCATTTTTTTGATGCTGGATGATATTCAAAAATTACATGATATTTCTTTTTATCCTCTATTGAAAACAATAATTGTTTAGGGATAGTTGTTTCATAACTGCTTCCTCTCGGATATAGCTTTCTCTTAAATTTCATAGGCATAAGTTATTATGAAGCATTACCCTATATAAAGCTTTTTATTTTACTTATATTTATACTTATAAAAGTACTTATATTTTTAGGCAAGAGGACATAGTATATTCTAAGAAAAAAAAAAGAAATGCAGAGTAATAAAGAGGAAGATAGAGATGAGTAATTTAAAAAATATCATAAAAAAATGCAAAGAACATTGCAAAAAGCATCGCAAAGAACATTAAGGAGCTATTGCAGTGAATAGAACATTGCCAGAACAATTTCCTCCAGGAACATTATTTGAACTGACATAAAGCTCCCAATAAGTGGTATTAATAATCTGAGTGGAATCAGTCTGCTTAGGCATTGTCAGTCCGGGAATAAGCTGGCTTGATCCTGTAAGAGCTGTTTTTGTGGCATAATCAACATCAATTAATGCGTATTTCTCATTACTTATTGAGATATTTCCTCCTAAACTGCAATTCATTGCCAACCCATCATTTCTAACAGCACCATAACCCTCAATAGTAATATTAATAGCCATATTTCCAAAATTAGTGATATTAGCAGTTGTATTTTGAGTATATTCCTCGACTGCAGCATTTCCATAGTCAATGCCATCAGTGACATTCAATGCATACAAAGAGTAGATATATGTGCTATTCTGCCGCCAATTTGTCTTGCTCTGATTATCTTTTGCTGTAACATTACAATTCCACGTGCCATTGTTTGCATAATAATATACATTAAATCCGCACATCCAATTTACAGTGTAATTGACTCCATTACCTGTATTACTGCAAGAAAGATTTGAATAATGAGTATTATTATTGTCAGGATCAGTATGATTTGCTGTTGGTGCATAATATAAAGTAGCATTGACGGCAACAATATCATTATATCCATTCCAGTCTCTTATAGTTGCATTGCATGTGACAATCCTTCCACTACCACCGCTTAATGTGATATTCTTGACACTAGGTGTTGTTTCTTGATATACAATCAATGCAATAATTTCTGGTTTAGCATTAGTTATATTTACATGAGTCCAGACAGTTATGTTTTTATAATTTCCTCCGACAATGTTCGCTGATGTAGAGGGGAAAATTAATAGGAATGATGCCAAAAATAATGCCATGAACAAAATCCAGATGATTTGATTTTTTATACGCATTTTTGCCTCATTATTTATTCTCATAAATTTTCATTTGTATCATTTATATCAATTACTTTCGAATATACCTTATTATTCTCATTTATTTTATTATCCTAATTCAGCATAAAAAAAGTATGTTACAGGAGTTGTTGCAGACTCGTTCTCTGCCACTATTAACTGGAAATCATAAGTATCTGTATTTGTGAATGCTGTCTGATCATTATCAATCAATGCTGTATAGATCAAATTGCTTGACAAATCATCTCTCAACAATACCTCCTGGAATTTATCAGCTTCTGTACGTGATTGATTTGCATCATTCACATATGTCGAGATTGCCCTGCATGTGCTATTTGAAATATTTTTTGTGCCTACAACAAAACTTCTGTGAACTGTATTCACAAAAGTACTGTTAATACTGTCAATTGCAGCAGCGCTCATTCCAACAAAGCTCTGCTCTGTGTTAATGACTGTCTGATTCACACAAGAAACACTAGCCCATGTAACGCTTGAGGCCCTTGTCACATAAACTTCACCTGTAATGGCTGCTAATGACCAATCATATATTGTCTTTGTATTGGCATCATCTAAAGATAATGATCCTGTAATATTTCCAACATAAGCCTTCCATTTGTAGTTTTGCTGAGTCAATGTTAATCTTAAGACTGTGATTGTTCCTTTCTCATCCGCAGATCTATTGGCATTAACCGTAGCTGCAGTACTGTTTGAAACATAAACTATTGATGGACCTGCAGGAGTTGCCGCAACAATATTAATCGCGATTATCAGCACAGCACATAATGTTATGCTTAATAATGCCAACTCAGGAAGCCTTAGCTTTCCAAAAAAACTCAATGTTTTATGTTTCATTTTGTCCTCTTTGATTTTTTCCTCAGTATATAAAAAAAAAATATTTAATAAAAAAAATTACTCTATCTCCAAGTAAAAATAATATGGTGTAACAGCAGTATCTCCAGCATGTCCATCTTCACCTACTAGCATCTGGAAATCATGCTCTTTTCCATCAAAACCAATGACACTATCTTCTAGCAGAGCTGTATAGATCAGATTGCTGCTGGCAGCATCAGACAATAATACCTCAAAAAAACTATCAGTCTGAGATCCAGTGTCATTATATAGGTTTGTTGATGAGCAATTATTAGCCAAAATTGGCTCTGTACCGACAGAAAATCCAGGATGAACCGACCCTGAAAATGTTTCAGTCACCCCATCTCCAGCAGATTCATTGGCACCTAAATTAGTTACCTCTTCAATACCTATCTCAGTTGAATTTGCGCATCTTATGCCCGCCCATGCAGGAACAGAAGCATCTCTTGTCGCATATACCTCTCCTTGAGGAGCAGCCAAGACCCAATTATATAGGGTGTCATTATTGGCATTGCCTAATACAATGTTGCCAGTGATATTACCGAAATAACCTTGCCATGTTTGTGTGATTGATGTTGCATCAAAATTAACTTCAGTCACATTTCCTGCAATCGCAGTAAGATTCGCTGCAGTAGTGCTGAGTCCATACCTGCTAGTGCCTTTTTCATCTACTGTTGATGGCCCTATAGGTGCTGCTGTGACTGCAACCAAGGCAATCAAAGCAATAAAAAAACTTACAAACAATATTTCCGCAATTCTTAACCCTCTCATTTTATCCTCCTTACAAATAGTGTTTTTTTGTTTTCCTCTTTTTTTAATTCATCATAAACTACTGAAAAGCAATATAGCATTTTTTGGAATTCTTTTATCATTAACATCTTTGACAATGCTTATCTTGAAATTTTTAATACCATATTTTCCGTCGATAGAATAATCCTTGAATTTTTTTGGATCTGCACTTGAAATACAATATACTTTGATTTCCTTGGTATCATTTATATCTAAGGCAAGATAAGATATTTCATTGACAATATGTTCAATACTCCAATAGAATTTTTCAATATAATATTGCAGGGATTTATCTTCTATAAACCAAATTTTTAATGTAATTTTTTGATAATCCTCTAATTTCATGAATTTCTTGCCAACAAAACCAGGACAACTAGAAATCAAATATGAATAATTATCAGCAAGAGAATAAACTATTCTTGGCATCCCCTTTTCTCTGTTAGGGATTCTCCCACTTTTCACAAATCCAGCTAATTCTAGAAGCCTTAATTGCTGAGAAATATTTGCGACAGTAGTATTAGATTCTTTAGCAAGCTCAATAGGACTCTTCTTTCCGCTTTCAAGACATTTCAATATGTCCCATTTTGAGCTTGTAAATAATGTTTCTTGCTCCATATCCACACTTGCATAGATACATCTAACTAGATTAATCTAATTAGAATCTATGTCTCCGCAATCCTTGCCCTTTTTACTGAAATTTTATTAAAATTTGATCATTGAGGTGGTTTGATCAATAAATGCTGTTTTCGCTGCAATCCTCGTCAATAAATTTTATGTAGCTTAGTATAGTTTTTAGTATCTTAATATATCAGTGTCATAACTTATATTTAAACCTTTCGTTTGATATTTAACTGATAGTATCGTATATAATACAATAGATATAATTAATTATATAGTTTATAATTTATATTATGATATAAGCTATATTAAAATATAAG
>DUIB01000007.1 GCA_013330595.1 Candidatus Woesearchaeota archaeon
CAAGATACTAAGTCAATACGATTTATGAATTATGCAGCTATTCTTCTTGGTGGTTTGTATTTGGTCACTTCGTTTTGTGTAACAACCGAATGACTGTTAACTAATGCATTTGCAACCAAATTGTCTCTATTAATTGCTAACTCAGATAACTGTCCCGCCGTATAATCCTCAGGCTGTTTTGTGGCCCAATAATTAGCTAATCCCAGATAGAATTTTGGGTCCTTATCTGGCGGCAACAAATCCTTCATATCAATCAATACTTTTTTCCTTTGCATATCACTATGATCCAAATCTAATAACTGATGAATAATATCTTCAATGTTCCCTTCTTTCACAGCTTTCATTATTTCTTCATCACCATTTTTGTTATTTCGCCGCATAATATTTCTATAATCTTCAAGTAATTTCTGGGCCTTTGTCCTGTAACCATATCTATCGTAATCCGGGACGTTTTTGGATTCCTTATTTTTTTTGTTTTTATATTCCACCACAGATTTATCATATTGATGAAGCAATCTAGACAATTTTTCTTCAAAATGGTCCATATGCTCGATATCATCTAACTCTTCATCCTTTATGAATCCTTTTGTGACTTTTTTAGCGTTTTGATGCACCCTGTTATCAATTCTTCTATCCTTCAACGGATACACCTTCATTAATTTATTGAAAGTATCTTCGTGCTCCTTATCAAACTGGTATTCTCTCTTGTAAGTCTTCACATCAGGATTATATCCCTTATCAGCCATCATTACCACCTTTGAATATTATTTTCTATTCCAAAGTTATTACTCTATTTAAAGTTTTCCATTAAATTTATATATAAACATTCTCATTATACTCTTGAGGTGGGAATATAGATCAGAAGCTTTTGGAGTATGTAAGGAATTCTTTAGGTCAGGGTCATGATCTTTATAGTATCAGGAATTGGCTTCTAAAAAATAATGTTCCTCCGCAGCAGGTTGATGAGGTGATTAGTTATTTTAGTCAAAGTGCATATCAGCAACCAAGACCCATAAATAAACCTCAAGGAAGATCATTTCTCTGGATTGTTATTATGATATTATTGATAATAGTTGGAGTTTATTTACTTTTAGCATATTCTAGCAAGGAAACAACAGTAGAAGCATCTATCTCTGGAGACAAATACGAGTATCTTGCAGGTGAGAATATCAATTATGAAGCAACTATAACATCCTCAAAAAAAATTGATGCAAACTTAAGATATGTTATATTATCAAATAATCAAGTCAAGAAATCTTATTCAGAAAAAGTCACAATTGATAAGGAATCAACAAGAAACGGAATATTATTAATCCCATCAACTTTAAGCCAGGGATCTTATGAATTAAAACTAACTGCAGCTTATGGTTCGAAAACAGTAGAGAGCAGTTATGAATTCTCAATAATTAATGTTCAAAGAAATGTTTCTCAACCAACTCCCACAGTTCCTGTAATTCCAACAACACCTACTCCGCCTAAAGATAACACCTTCGGGAGTAGATTAATCGCCATTAAGCAACAAGTAACAAATAATCCTACAGCAGCAAATGATTGCGAGAAGTTCACAAGCACTGAACAAAAAAATATCTGTTATAGCACTATTGCCGATCATACATCAAAGGTTTCTTATTGTGATTTAATCAGTGATGTTTATGTCAAAGATAATTGTTATCTTGCATTTGTTATCAGAGGCAATACACAGATTTGTGATAAGATCAATGATAATAGCACCAAGCTTTACTGCAATCAAGTGAGGCTTGTCGAATTGATGAACCAATATTATCAGCAAAACAACACAGAAAAAGTGATTGAATTAAGCAGCCAGTTTGAACCTAACCTATATAATTCAAATCCTATACCAGAAAATTATGAATATACATACAGTCAACCAACAAGCACTAATGATATTATTTAAATTTTGGCAATAACTTAAATCTGTGCTGGCTGGAAAATCCTTTAAGCATGCTTATTTCTTTCATATCATCCAAGCATCTCGGATTAGGAATTCTTATGACATAGAACTCAATATTGTCATTGACAAGATCATCTCTCGAGACAATAAATGGCATCTTGCCACTAAATTCAATGCCTCCCCATAATGCTGGAGTGATTTCTATGTTTTTATCTGGAATTTTTTTATATTCTGTACACATACCTAATAAATTTTTGTTTACACACATTTCCTGACATTCCTTATATATTATGAATCCTGTGTTATCAATCAATTGCGCCTTGACTTCATATCTTCCCGGAATCAAGTCAATGCTCGCATTTTCCTTGCCTTCAACTATTACTGTTTTACTGAATGGCATATCAAGAGCTCCAGAATTGATCCTTGTTAATGTTAAAATCACCGTATCATTTACCCCTAATGGAACTGAATAGTTTGATAAAGTGTAACCTGATACAATATAATTTCCTGCAATATACTGAACATTTCTTTTAACATCATACTTCCTTATTTTAAGATTCTTTGCCAATATTGGTTCTATGTATGCAGATCCGAGGTTTTTGTCAATGCCTTGCTCTGTTGTTACAGGGATCTTTTTTGTCTGATATCCCTGCTTGTCAAGTTGTATGTATCCATTAAGGCATATTGGAAGTTTATTATTGAACATGACTGACTTATATGTATCGTTGTATTTCAATTGCCCTAATTGACAGCTAGCATAATTCCCGCAGCCAATCTTTGCAATCACATTATTCAATGGCTGCTCTGTCTTTGCATCAAGAACTCTGAATTGCACATCTCCAGAGATCCTTTGACTATTTCGACAGAATAAAGTGTCTGAGGGTCTAACTTTGTATTCATATTGCTTATTAGTGGCTGGGTCGGTTATCTTTTGCCCTTGCAGTGGATCATTAAATACTCTTTGGAAGTATTGTTGTTCAAAATATATCGGTTTTAATGAAGCATTCCAGTAATCCTTTAACTTAAGGTTCTGTTTTGTATTTGATTCAATAGCAAATATAAATGAATAAAATTCATTAGGTGCATATTCATCTTTTATCTCAACTATTACAGGATAGCTTATATCATAAAAGAATTCATAGGTATTGACTTGTCTTGGAGGAAGCAAACTTACTGATCCTGCATCATTCACATCCTGATAAGGACCTATGATTTCATTATTACTAGGATTTATTTTTGTGTATAATCCATCTGATAAATAATTAAAACTAATTTCTGTGTTCTTTAAATCTCCTTCTAAAAATCCTAGGTTTAGGAATTTCACAAAGTTTTCTTCATATTTTGACAATCCATCAATGTCCTTAAAATTCTTTGTTCCGGGTACTTGAAGTAAAGGGATATTGGCATTCAGAAGATCATCAATCTTATGCATAACAGATTGTTGTGACCAGAATATTATATCATAATTATTTGAATAGGAATACAATGGCGGCAACATATCGCTGCTTAATCCTGAATATGAATTTATTAAGAAGATATTGAGATTCTCAAGATAACCTGTAGCATATTCATTAGATGTTATGTTTAATGCCATCAAATAGTATTTCATTAAAGGAATATCCACCTCTGTATAGAAATCCCTCATGCTTTGCTGCGTATCCAGCATAGTTATATTAAGAGGATAAACACCTGCCAATACGATATCATTATCTCTTAATGTTACTTCAACATGCATATAATCTGATTGTGTTATGCTCAATGTACTCTTAAAATCTTCAAAATCATTCAAGCATTCATAAATATTCTCACTAACATAAATGCCAATCTGTCTTTCTATCTCATCAATATAAGGAGCCTGGCTCATCATTAGGCAATTATCACAATCCTGCAATGAGAATGAATAATACCAATAAGCAATAGCAGAATCAGGATCTCTAGAAAGATATGCGAGATCAGACTCTTTTTGATCATAACTTGTTACAAATATTCTTCCTGATAAGTATGGATCATTAGGATTAATGTAGCCACCATGCTGACCAAGTTTTATTACTGCCTCTCTTCCAAGACTGTTCATGCATTGTTCTATGAATTGTTGTAATGGCTCTAGCTCTTCGCTCACCTCAACTCTTGGTTGTTCAGGTTCATTTTTTTGCAAATAAAAATATAGAAATATTCCTACTACAATTAATACAATTAATGCTAATACTACAAAAATTGCTATTTGGGATTTCTTGTTCATTGTAGCCCTATCGCATAATACTTGCTCCAAATATTGAAATATAATAAAAATATTATTCCAATTATTATTGCAAATCCTTTGATTAATGCAAATGATAATAATGTTATTACGAAAAGCAATATTGCTATTATTAACATTAATAATACTGCTGGTAGTGCTTTTAATTTAAATAATTTTATCTTAAAATTATCTTTAAGCGATGATTGAATCATTAACATTACATATAGATATAATAGAAACAAGACCGGCAATACTATCAGTAATGTTGTGATATTCATTATATAGTATAAACTGAAGATCTTTATTGTTGCAAATAATAATGTTGTCAATAGGTATAGAATAAATAGGTTTATTAGGAATTTTTTATTCCATTTTTCTTTTCTTAATAATTTGATGATCAAACTGTCAGCAAATGCAACAATGAGCACAAAAACTAATAATGCAGCTGCTAAAACTAATAATGTTTTCATGATAAATATATCAAACAACTGCTTGTTCTGAGTGAGTTGTTCATAATCATATATTCCTGTTGTTTTAATCTGGCCAACAATATCAATCAAAGGCGTAAGAGAATAAAATATCCTTATGAATAATGCTGAAAATGCAATTATTAAAAAAATTATTAGGAGCATCTTTATTATTTCTATTACTGCACATTTTGACAGATTATTAATTCTAAAGCTTTTTTTAAATGCTTTGATCATTTTTCTCCTATAGGAATGCTTAAAATAACATCTCCATTTGAATAAGCAATATATGCATCAGTATAATTAATTTCAGAGTATTCAGCATAATATCCTGCATCTCCCTGAGTTGGATCAGCTATAACATTCTTATAATTGGGAATATAGAATTTGCTTGTACCTTTTTTCAAATAAATTGAATATGTAATTTCAGTATTTTTTGGTTGAACATACCATGAAATTTCCACTAATGTTAAATTTCCTGAATAAGATTTTTCAGCATTCAATGTAGCTGTTATTGGAGCATATAAGTTAGATTGATCAGTGCTTGTTCCTGTATAGACAGTTGCTGCTGGAGTCTTTATTTCAGATGTAAGCCTGCTTGAGCATACTTCTAATTCCCAAGGCTCAATAGTATAGAACATTCCAGGAATCTTATCTGTATAGGATTTACCCCAATAGCTGCCAAAGTAATCAGCAATAGGTGTCCATAAATAATTTCCTGTCTTTCTCGGATCTGCGTCTAATGAATAAACTGGAGCTAATAATACTAGAGCTACTACTAAAAATATTAAAATATCCTTATTCATTAATATCAACTCCTATACAATAATCATGAATCTCTGAAGGATCTTTTGGAGTGCTGCTATCCATTAAAGTCTTGAATATATCTCCACCAAATACAGAGCCTATCTCCTTGGCTTGAAGCAATGTTCCTGCTAAACCACAAGTAACATCATTACTACCCTTTACTAGATTAGTTTCATCAGCCATATTTTTAAGATATTTAGGGCATAGTACTTTACTGTATAATAACTGAATACCAATGCCCACAGCTGCACTTAATGCAGACCTAAACAATCCTCTGATTCCAGGCCATATGCCTTGATCCATCTTCCATTGAGCACTATCTAAATACAAGCATGTTTCAATGCCATAATCCATATCACAAGCAATAGTAGGAGTACCTCCTTGAGCTTGCTTTTGTAAACAAGATAAATACTTACATCTGATCTGTCGCTCTTTCTGAAGATTATAGAGCATAGCAGGATTACATAAAGCATCATAATGAACACTCCTATAAGGATTAACAATCCAATCATTAGATTCAAGATCAGCATAGAACTTCATGTTTCTCTGCATAAACTGTTGATTAGCAGAATTAATATCCTGCATATCTATAGATATATCATTAGATTTAGTTTGAGTATTGGGTTGAGTCTGAATATTTGAATTAGGTGAATCACCATCCTCTCCAAAGGATCTTCCTGTGATATCGTAGATGACCTTGGTTGTTGATTCATCAGGATTCTTTGTAAAATATGAGCCTCCTCTTTTATATAGATATAACTTATTTTTATTAACCCACATAAAATAAGCACCATTTGATTCTTGAAAAATATGATGAGATGTTGGCCATTGTCCAGCCTGATAAACTTGTCCAGTCCCAACATCCTTATATGAGCTTTGCACTAATTGAGTTGACGATACTCTCACACCCATGGAGGAATAAATTTTATTATAACTGTTCGGATACTTAGTTTTTAATGTTTCCTCTTCTTCACTTGAAAGAGAATATATGTTTTCATTTATTTTTTTATAAAGACCGCTATTTTCCTTTTCCATCAATTTTTTGTCTGCGTTTGAAATTCCATAATAATTGCCAGAAGTAGTCTTCTTAGGATCAGTCTTAGCAGGATCAGTCTTAGCAGGATCAGTCTTAGGAGGATCAGTCTTAGGATCAACAGCAGTCTTAGTATCAGTCTGAGGATTAATTATCTCCCTTTTCACCCAAACACCATTTTCGTTTACAACTTCATAACCTGCATCTGTACTATATATAGTGCCAGTTGAATCAAATTGTCCCTCACCATACATGCTTTTAAAAAGATTTAAACGTTTCTCTTCTTCCCAAGAAACAGTTATTGGTCCTTCAATCAAGTCCCATCCATTATTCGAATATGCAATCTTTGATCCATCTTCTGCTTTCCAGATTTGTCTACCTTTTTCATCGCTCTCTAATTCGTAAATTACGCCATCAACCATTAATGTTTCATCATCCAGATGCTTCATTTTATGTCCGGCATAATCATTTGTAAAACTCTCATCTGCATTTTTCATACCGCCAGCTTCTAATAATCCAACTGTATCCATGACCATTGAATATAGTCCTGTGGGTTTGTAGAATTGGCATGTATAGATCTGGCATGTTCCTTTGACTATGTATCCGATCCAGTTCTCTATGTCAATGCCTGTCGGCCAGATGAATTTCTGTACTACTTTATCAATAGCGTTCAATGGTGGAGCTACAGAAGTCCATATAGATTCACCTATTGGTTCACCTAATACTAAGCAAACAGCATACAGTGCTGACTTTAATGTTTGTAGTATTGAATTTATTTTTACAATAACTTGAACAGCTCGGCATAATGTTCCGAAGAATGAATCCCAAGCTTTTCTATCGTCAATCTCATCATTTAAGTCTCTTATGGCAGCTTTTTGCTGCTTGATCTTATTATTGATAGCATCATCAAGTGTCCCTAAAGGATTATTATAGGTCTCAGCTTCAATAATGAATGTCTCTATTTCAGGATTCAAGAACACATTTTTTCCCTGTCTCATCTTTGCTGAGATTGTACAATTAATGTCAATTGATCCTAAAGGAAGTTTTGCTCCACTCTTTCCTATTGACAATACAAGATTATTGCCAATAAAATAATTCTCTGAGCTCATTAATTCGTTTCCATCATCATCTAATGCAGAGCATTTATCCACATTCATGCTTATGATTTTTCCATTGCCTTTGGTGTCTATTTTCAATGGTATGTAAGTTTTCACAGGCAGAAAGCTTGCTGTTCTTCTATCAACTCTCGGAGTGTTAGATTGTTTAATGCTTGATATTAGATTTGGCATTGCATTAGGATTTTTTATACATACCTCAAACTCATAATTCTCCTGATCTTTATTCCCGGCAAGATCCTCAACAATGACTTTTTTCATTTTCTTATCATAAGTTGTAATGAATCCGTTTATTGTTATGCTACAATCCCATTCATTGCCCTCTCTTTCACATTCACCATAGTGAATGCCTGAACTTGTGATATTTGTAGTATTCACATAAGCTATTAATTCATCACTATCACTCTCATTTACCTTAAATGATAGTATTAATTCATCACCATCAGCAAGGCATCCTGGCATATTAGGAGTTATATTAGAAGCAATTATAGGAGGCACATTATCTACATATATTGTTCTTTCTAGGCTTGAGAGTTGATTTCCAAAATAATCAGCAGAAGGATATGCTATATATACCTTAAAAGGTTCTGTCTCTTTGACTTCATAATTTGCCCAACAATACCATTTATCTTCCACGGACTTGCATAATGATGGAACTTTTGTATCTGCGATACCATAATTGAGTATTGTGTTGTTGAAATCAGAGCCTTGGTTTATCTCTAAAATAAAAGTCTGCCTGCCATTATTAATATAACAATTTGTTAAGTCATCATTACAATGCTTTTTTTCAGGTCCGATAAATAGGGGTGCTCCAGGATCTGACACTATAGTTATGGTTTTGCTTAATGTTTTCTCATTAATGTTTCCCTCTGTATCTGTAGCCTTTACTTTTATTGTTAGTGTATCATTTCTTGGCCTTACCGAGATACCATTAAATACACACTTATATGTCTTATTACCGTTTAATTTATTACATATTGCATTCATATTCAGATAATTATTTGCGGGATTTAGATTTAATCCTGATAAGTCCCCATATACTTGTGAAACAGCAAGGTTTTCATCTTCAACATATACGACTACTTGGCTTGGGAGATCTGCTGTTCTAGAGAATTTATCTCTTAAGACATTTCCTGAATATATTTCATAATTATCAGTTATTATTGGTCCTTGTGTGTCCAGCAATATTTCTGAAGTATTAGTATTTTCGTTTCCTACCTTATCATAAGTAGATATGGTTGTTGTTAATATTCCATAAAAGCCATCAGAAAGATTATGCTTGATAGTTCCACTAAAAAAGCACTTGTTTCCAGTAATAACCTCTTGATACTGCTTATTATCAATAGAAATATCAATATTCTCAATACCAGAGCAATTATCATTACCTTGATATGCTTTATCAACAATAGTATAATTCATCACTAAAACATTATTGATCTTTTCCAGGCTATAACTTATTGTAGGCTCAAGACTATCAACAACCACACTCACAGGATATTCAACAGGAGGATCTCTTTTATGAATCAGTGTCAATGGAATAACATTAAGATCTGTCAACTCTACCATTGTAGCAAATTGACAATGCACCTTATTATCAGCATTTTCACAGAATAAAGGATATTCGGTTCCTTGCCTTGTTAAAAAGCTTACATTTGCTTCTGCCCAAATATCAAAGTTAAGAGAATCTTCTTTTGCCCTATAACCCTGAATTCCTCTCTCTCCGGTAATAGAATAGCTGAATCCGGCCAGCGCATTAGCAGTAAATATTGTGAGTGATAATACAAGGTATATCATGAATAGACACACAATTTTTTGAATATTATTATATCTCATATTACTCTATCAAAGGTTTTAATAAAAATGTTTTTCCTGACTGGAACTGATCAATAGTCTGGAATTCCTCAAGCATATCCCATGTAGTTGGCAATGGTTGTTCCAAGACATAGAATGTTATCTCATTTCCATTATACACTTGAGATTCTGATAATGTGAATTCTATCTTTGCCCCGCCATTTATCCAAGTGTCAAATTCTTGTCTATCAAGCTTGATCTCTTTTTCTCCTCCAATACATATACCTAATATCTTTGGTATAGGACAGAATCTTCTTGTTTCAGCAGGAATGACCATATTGCCCTTATATATCATGAAAGCATCTAATGAATATGTTCCCGGAGCAAAATCCATAAGATAATTTTCAGGATCATTTTCAATCTCAACATTTTCAACAGATAAACTGTCAAGGTCAAAAATCATCCCGTCTTTTTCTTCTTCTGTTATCTTGCCTTCATTGAATAATTTCATAACTTGATCTTTCTGCTGCTGCTTTGAAATTACTAAAGGTCCAGAATCTTTTGCAGTATAAGCTAAAAATCCTAACACCGGAACATCGCTTTCAAGATAAAAATTTTTTGACCTTACTAATGTCAACATTACTGTTTCATTTTTGCTCAAATTCTGGACTTGCTTACCAAACTGAAGTATTGCTCCGGGGCCTTTAGATTTAATGTTCTGGACATTTGTTGTTGTTCTCTTCATTACATTAATTTTTTTATTCTGAAGAGGCCATAATTCCATCTCAAAAGTCTTTCCATCAATGCCCTCAAGATTATTGTATTCTATGCCATTGCTCATATATCCTATTTTTTCAAAGATTATCTGTCCTCCAGCACCACAATAAGGCATCCTGCTCACAAGCATAGCTTCATTATCTTCAGTTAGTGCCGTTAATCCAACAACAAATTGTGTTCCGCACCTATAATAAACAATAACATCCACTAAAGGTTTTTTTGTATGCTTATCATGAGTCTTGAATGTGATTGTCCTGTTGACTTTCTGTTCTTCTGATTCAAGATCAATAGTTGCTGATGGTCCCAGGTTTATGACAGTGATATTGCCTTTAACAGGAACATTCTGTCTTATGTTTGTTTCAAGAGCAATACTGAAATCATATCCTTCTCCATTAAATGCCTTAGGATCTGATATTCTCACAATAACAGGATAGGTTATATCATACTTAAAACTGTAATCATGAAGAAATACATTAAACATCTTCATTACAGGATTATCACCCGGGTCCATAGAATCAGGCTTGATGACTTCAGAATCACCAATCCTGAGATAAATATCACTATAAGGATAGATTATGTTTGCCTTTAATCCATAATAATTATTTTCACTCACTTTTATCATCATTGATCTATAAATGCCCTCTTCTAATGCAATATAATCAGCATCAGTTCCTCTGGGATTTATCGGATATATGTCTCCTGTATTCATGATCCTTATTAATCCTATGAATGGCAGCACATCATTAATCATCAGATCTTTAACTTTGCTTCTTGTCCAGAATACTCTTTGTGCTGTGAAGAACTGTAATCCTGCTATAGGTGGCAGCATCTCTGGATCAATCCCAGAATAAATTGTTATAAGATTCATTGTATTTGTCTCTAGGAATTGTGTGTCAAGTTCTGCTTGGAAGATGTCTTGTGCAAGCATATAAATCTCTTTTAATTTAACATTATGCGCTGTATAAAAGTAAGGTATATTGATTTTTTCATTTGTAGACCTATAGGTGATATCAAGAGGATAATCTAGAATAAAGCTTATGCTCTCATCTTTGATTACAGATCTTACAGATTTTTTTCCTTTTTTGATATCAAAGATACCTTTGAATGATTCAAAGTCATTAATGCATGTATCAATATTATTTTCAACATATTTATTCATGGATTCCTGAATAGAATTTTTTCCATTGCTTACAACAACACACTCTTCATTATCTTTGCATAAAGGAGGCTTTTTAGTCTTTACACATCCATACTGACCGCATTTATCATCAAGATAATACCAATAAGGGATCTTTTGAGGCTCAAAAATCAGCACTTCTGATGTATGATCAGGCCTCACCATCACGTTTGTTAGATTGGTAAAACCTCCATTATTACCTGCAGCAATCAATGCCTGCTTGCTTACAGAATCAAGGCATTCTACTACAAAGTCCTGAATTGGCTTGACATTATCACTGACCTCAAGATTCTGCACAGGAGGCTTAACTTTTATCAGAGAAGATTTTGTATAAAAGAACACTGCTCCAACTAAAATAATGATTAATGCAACAATCACAACAATTGTTATCTGGGATTTCTTCATCCGAAGACACCTCCAGAACTCAATATACTAAATCCGGGGCCTTGGACTATTTCCTCACCTGTCTCCAAAGGATTGCCTGTATTGAAAGCATTTTCCTTTATTGGCCTGCAATATTGCCTTGTTGAGCCCATTGTATTAGGAGGATAATTATTATTGAAAGTGATGCATATAGTGCCGAATTTCTTATAATGAGCAAATGATTTAGCAACACTAACTAATTGTCCATTACCAAGTTTCTGTTCATCATCATAACCTTTGACTGTCTGTTCTCCTCTAAATTGAATATTATATGAAAAGTCATCCTTTGTATACACAGGTCCGAGATAGAATACGGCAGTATAGAGATAATACTTTGATTTATTAGCCAAGACAAATTCCTGTCTTTCTGCTGCAATATTCAGTACAGGTTGGCATGAACCTGAATTACAGCTAATAACACTTCCAGTATTATAGTCTTGGCCTCCAACAACCTGAAGATCTGGATTACATAGGTTATTCTTCCATTGATCAGTATCAAAGAACTGAACAACCTTCATTATTCCATCGCCCCAATTAGCAGACATCATCCAATCGAGCATGTGATTATTGTAGAGCACTTGAAGACCGATATTGGCTGTTTTTGAAATGTCCTCAGCTGCCTTGATTGACCTGAAATCAGAAATTTTAGCCTTTATTGATTCTAGTTGAGCTTTATCATATTTACTGCATGCATCATCTTCGCACTTAATTTTAAATATGTCTGCAAAAATTCTTTTTCTTTTTTTGACAATATTTTCCCTGTTATATACTGATTGACTTGCAACACTCTCTTCCATTGTAGTATCATAACCTTCTAATTCTTTCAGGGCATTATCATATGTAACTAACATTCTTTCTAGTTGCTTTTCATCCATTTTTTTAAGATCTTCCCCAGTAAGAGTTTGGATATTTGGTGTGGCAGCATTTAATTTTGCTTCTCTTTCTTTTGCATCACATGAAAGACAGCCAAGTATCTCCTCAATTTTTGTATCAGCATTAAACAGCTGTCTTAAATTTTCCTCCTCTGATTCACTCAATTTAATATTATTATTCCATAAAAAACCTTGAAAATCCGATACACTCATTTCTCTTTTCTCAGACATGTACTCTAATTCAGCCCATAACTCATCATTTCCTAGTAATTCATTATATAATTCAGATGCACCAGGATTATTAATAAGAATCTCTTTCTTTTTAGCTATTAAATCTTCTACATCTTTATTATTGGCAGCCATTACCTCATATTTCTTCTCATCTTTTGCATAGTCAGGGATCCTGATTCCTGATAGCTGATTCCAGATGTTCTTGCTCTGGCCATAGGATGATGCCCCATTGGATTTTGCAACCTTGCACATGTCAGTTACATCAGGATAATAGAACCTATCTCCTCTTGATGATCTCATGTTTCCATCAACAAATCTTGCTATGGATAATGGAATCTGGCATAGATAAAGTTTTGTTTTATCAAAATTGCCTGTCCCGATCAATTCATATGCATCTTCTTGAGAGAAGTATTCCTTGCACATTGGTTTTGATAATGATACAACAGACAATGGACCTATGTTATTGATTATGTCTCCAATGTTATTTATTACATTCTTTCCCACTCGAACATATGGAAGTTCATAAATCTCTCCTACAATCAAAGTGCATGTTTGTATTTTTTTGGCTTTGTCACATACAGAAATGTCTGTTCCTGCCAATGAAGCCTGCTTTAGGCAATATACGTATCCGCAATCTGTCTGGCGCCATTTGTTAAGATTATACACAGCAGCAGGCCAGCATTGCTCTGCAACTGACATCACAAAACTATTCTGGACATCTGGAAGGTCTTTGTTTTTCAAGATTCCTTTCTCGCCAAATATTTCATCACTGAATATATTCGTAGTTAATTGATCCGGATTTTCTGCAGCCTTGCATGATGTAAATGTACAGGCAGTCTGAACAATTCTCTGGCAAAAATTATTGTTTTTAGACTGCATTGGATCACTTAGATATGTGTTAGCATTGCCGCTAACAAAACAGCTTGCAAAACTTTGTATATTAACACCCATCTTCATCCCAACATCACTAAGTCCCGGAATTACAGGTGTTACAGTCTGACCGACTAATCCGATAGCATCTGCAGCAAAAGAGCCCATATCAGTGTATCTTCTTAGATCACATATTCTTTGAAGCTTTGGAAGGACATTATTCACAAATCCAAGCACCTCAAAACTATACATAAAGCCTTCTTCCTCTTTCTTGATCTTATTTACAAAGCTTTCTCCAGGCTCTCCTAGTCTTGAATTTCTAAGATTGAATGGGACTTCAAGCATTAAGTATTGAGGCTTATTATAAACAAAATTCCCTCTCTGGACATTAGCAGAAATATTGCATACGATCCTGAAATCATTATCAAGCAGATTAATGTCTATATCGTTGAAATTAAAATCAATCCTATTGATTTCACCTACTTTTGCATATTTATTATTAACCCTTATATCACTAAACAAGTAGCCTGCATTCAATGTTCCTTTGTCAGTAACATACATACATTTGTCAACAGAAACATCCTGATACAATAATTTTGCATCAGGATTTTTAGAAGTTATTGTGTATTCTGCATAAGAAAAAAACGGGATGTTATTAGTTATTGCCAAGTCTAGCGCAATCCTGTTTATTGATCTTGGTATTATTTTATTGAATTTAATGCTTAATTCATCTGGTGTTTGATTATCTGCCTTTAATCCTAGAACTCGTTGCTTTATTGGTTTTGAATTAGTGTTATTCGCAATATCACTTGCTGAAAAAATCATATTTGCATCATAATAGCCAGGATTAATTGCATTTACAGTCAATGTACAATTAAAGGTATTTTTTCCCTGGCAATTAAATCTTTCAGTTGCATTTTTCATCTCATTAAGCTTTGCAGTTAAAAATATTTCAGAACTCTTATCCTTGATAACTGCACTCATCTTTACTGTCGATCCTGTTGTTATCAACTGGCCAAACCTATCTCCTACAATCGATATGTTGACTATCTCGGGATCATCATTATCACAGATAAACCTTTTTGTCCTAGTATTTATTATGTTTCCAGAATCATCCTGGCTGACAAAAGGCGCTAATGTTAAGATTCTCGCATCAACATCAGCATTGCAATTGATATTAACAAATCCATAACATTCATTGCCTGAACAATTACTTACTCTGGCGCTTTTCCCTGCTACTTCAAAAAATACATTCCTATTCAAGAAATTGCTTTTTGTCAACTTGGCAATAATCTTATTAACTCCATTTTTCACATAGCATGTATTGTTCTTATCACAAAATTCTGTGATTATATCAGAATCAGGCTTTTCATTGTCTATCTGGAGATTCTTTGTTAGAATGAATTTTTTTGAATTGCTGCTTACATCTGTTGCAGTTATTGTCACATTAACAGAATCCTTATTGATTCTCAGGATTTTATCCTTAATAACACAAGAATATCTAGAATCATTGAGAATGCATGAGCTTAGTGGAACATTAATGTTCTTATATTGCTGATTGATTGCAGGATTATAGTTAATATTGCTTATATCAGCAATAATGCTTGAAAGCTCTTGGTCAATAACAGTGAATCCTACGTCAACAACAATATCAGTATGCTGCGCTATTGTGTCTAATTCAAGTCCATTTTTCATTATTTTTAGATCAGTGACTTCAGGAGCATCAACATCCAATGTTATATTCTTTATCTCTGAAGTTTTAATATTTCCCAGCTTATCATAAACTTTTATATAGAATTCTGCAGTCGCAGAATCCGTTATTGTTAGAAACATTGATGCTTTAGCATTGCAATTGCTTGTATTTAAATCAATATTATCTGTATTTGAGTTCATCCAGAATACTTCAGCATGATCAAGTCCTGAGCATCCTGCCCCATTATTATATGCAGTATCAGTAATATCATAATTTAGTGTGACGTTTCCATTAGAGCTTGACAATGAATAACTTATTGCTCCAATACTATTATCAACATTTATCGTTGCTGTTACTTCATTATTTTCCTGATTCTTAATAATGTAAGATGCTACTGGATTGTTTTGCTCATCATTAACCAAGCAAGCATAATTGAATCCAGAATTCTGGCAATTAGCAGGATTATCATTGATTGTTATATTGCCTGATGTACTAGAAATATTGATAAGAATTGTATCATTGGCTGTCCTGTAATTCTTAATTCCTTCAGAGCCTTCTATTGATCTTACTATAATAGTAGCCGAAGCAATCTGTACGCATAATAAAAATACGATTATTACAATTAATTTCCTCACACCAAACCCTCTTGTCTTTTATGAGAGAATTCTTGTGAGTTATATTTATAAATATTTCTGTTTTTATTCTCTAAAGTATTTTAAATAATAATTAGAATTAATGCACTGATCCATTGCTTATTTTATCAATTTTTATCAAGCCATTATTTATTTTCAGTTCCTTATTTTCTGTATACACTTTTCCATCTTTTGCAATAAGTTTTGCTTCAGAAAATTCTTTTAATGTTATTCTTGGAAGTTTCTTTATTTCCTCAATATTTTTCTCGTCAATATAAACATAAGCTCCAGGCTCTGCATCTGTAAATAATAATCCAACTATTCCTTTTTCCTCTGCTGCAAGCAGCATTCCATTGCTTTCAATGTTTCTTAATGTTGCAGGCCCTAGATTAGTGACAACAATAATATTCTTGTTCAATAATTCCTCTTCTGTATAGTATGGAACAAGCCCCGAGACTATTTGTCTTTTCTCATCGCCAAGATCTATCTGCTCAATATATAGTTTCTCTGCTTTTGGATGTTTTTCAACCCTAATTACTTTTGCAACTCTTAATTGTAATTTATCAAAAGCAGATTTTTTATCATTATCCCCTATTTCTATTTTTTCAATCTTCTCAAAGATTATTCCTGCTTGATTGATCTGATGATTATGCAGTTTATGATCAAGGTCCTTTAATGTTAATTCATTTACATTTAATTGTGTTTCAATATTGCTGGTATATTCAGGCAGTACAGGTTTTAGTGTTAATATAAGATCTTTTAAGATATTAATTGCTGTATTTATTACATGCTGTGCTTTTTCTTTATCATTCTTTATCAGTTTCCAAGGCTCATTTTCCTGAAAATACTTATTCCCAAGAGCAGATAATCTGCTTATTGATTTAAGCGCATTTCTTAATTCAAATTTCTCATAATATTCCATTGCCTCTCTTGCAATTGCCTTTGCTTCTGTTAATACTACATCATCAGATCCTGATGTTATCTGATTATTGAAATTCTTATTTGTAAAGGATAATATCCTATAAGCAAAGTTTGCTATGTTGCTGACTAATTCATTGTTTATTCTTTCCTTGAAGTCTTCTAGGTCAAGATTTATGTCTGACATTGTTCTTGATAAGTTTGATGCAATATAGTATCTGAAATATTCAGGCTTGGAAAGTTGTGTAAATTCACTTGCATTAAGGAATGTTCCTCTTGATTTTGACATCTTCTCATTATTCACATTCAAGAATCCATGCACAAGAATATTGCTTGGAAGCTTGATATCAGCACCCATCAATACTGCAGGCCAGAACAATAAATGAAAATATACTATGTCTTTCCCGATGATATGGATGATTTTTGAATTATTCCAATAATCCAGACCTTTTTCTACTGATCCTTGCTTATATGATAAGCTGCTTATGTATCCAATAGGTGCATCAAGCCAGACATAAAAATATTTATTTTCCTCTCCCGGAATCTTGAAACCAAAATATGGCCCATCTCTTGATACACACCAATCATCAAGCCCTTTATCAATCCAATTTATTATTTGATTTCTTATTTCAGACTGCAGCTCTTGATTATTAGTAAGCCATTCTCTTAATTTTTCCGAGAATTCATTTAATCTGAAGAAATAATGATCAGAATCTTTCCTGATAGGAGTGTTCTTGCATATTGAGCAATAAGGATTAACTAAATCTGTTGTCTTATATGCTGTTCCGCATTTCTCGCATTGATCACCATATTGATCTTCAGCATTGCATTTAGGACATTGGCCTTTAACATAACGGTCTGGAAGAAATCTTTTGCAATGCTCGCAGAATGTTAATTCCATTGTTTTTTTGTAAATAAGATTCTTTGCCCTTAATCTGCTGAATATTAATTCTGCTAATTGTTGATTTTCTTTGCTGTTAGTACTGTAATAAGAATCATATTTTATATTATAATCTTTGAAATCTTTTTGATGCTCTTCTGCAACTTTTCTTATCAGTTCTTCTGGAGCAATGCCTAATTGCGAAGCTTTTATCTCAATTGGAGCTCCATGAGTATCTTCTGCCCCGCAAAAAATAACTTCATGACCTAAAAGCTTAAGGATCCTGCTAATAGTATCAGCCTGTATGTATTCAACTAAATGCCCGATATGCACAGGCCCATTAGCATAGATCAATGCATTAGTCAGCACGATCTTGTCTTTCTTATTCTCTATGAATTTAACCACCTCTATAAGAATAAATTGAGGATTTATAAAGATTTAGGAAAAAAGTCTTAAGCACACCCTATAATTGTATCCTCTAATTATCAAAATATTTATAATAACCTATAATAATCCATATGTATGGAAGGTTTAAACATATTGTTCGCTTCAGATATGCATGGCAATAAGATACAATATAATAAATTGTTTGATTATGCTGCTAAAAATTCGTTCGACTTATTAATACTGGGAGGAGATATAACTCCTAAGGATGCAGTAAACAGAACTCCGCAAAAGCAGGAAGAATTTCTTGAAAAATATTTATTTAAGAAAATATTGGAATTTACAAAAAAGAGCAAGATAAAGATTTTAATAATTTTGGGAAATGACGATTTTAGATCTAACGAAGAGATACTGAAAAAAAATCAAAGCAAAGGATACATGTATATCGGACAAAAATCTACAATTTTTGAAAAATTATCAATAATAGGATATTCATATGTTCCAATAACCCCATTTAAATTCAAGGATTGGGAAAAACATGATTTAAGCAACAAAAAAGAAGATAGGAAGGATATTCTTATGGAAGGATTAGTTAACGCCGGCTTAAAGAAGAGTTTTAAGCTGACAGACAGAAAAGATAATATAGAGACTGATTTAAATAAATTAGCTATCGACAAACATGCCGTACTCGTAAGCCACTCACCGCCATATAATACTAATCTAGACATACTCATTGATGACAGACATGTAGGCAGCGAAGCGTTAAGAAAGATTATTGTAGAAAAACAACCATTACTTGTTTTAAGCGGACATATTCATGAGACTGTTCGGATATCGGGAAAATATTCGGATAAAATAGGCAAAACCATTTGTTTATGTACGGGGAATGATAATTTGAGTGAAAACATTGCCCTAATTGAAATAAATATAAACGGGTCAAAAATATCTTTCAAGAGATTAATTATTTAAGAGATATTTATTTTGATTTTCTATAATTTTATTAATGACTTCACAGCTCATTTTATCTTTTCTGGAAAGTGCATTCAGAATATTTATCTTCTCCAAATTAATCTTTCCATATTTTCTGCTCGACTCATCTTTCATTGTCTGGATTATGACATGCCATAATTTATCTATCCTAGTTTCAACATAATTATTACTTTCATATAAAATCTTAGGATTACTCAATAATTTATCTCTATGAATTCCAAGAAAATATCTATCATTATTGATAAAAGATACTGGCACGATTGTGCGAACTCCCTTCAAATCATTAAGTGCTATATTCTTTATTTTATAATTGTATACATTCCCCTCAAAATCATATAATAGATATGTTTCTTCTTTTGCTATAGGGCGATATAACCTTATATCTGCAACAAAGCATTTAGATACTATATCAAATGCGTCTGCACTGATTATATGCACGCTCACAGGAATACTTTTTTCCATCGTTTTGAAGCTATATCCATCAAATGTCCTATTTTTTAATGCCTTAGATTCTTCAGGATCTCTGATAAAATCATCTATTGTGCCTTTTATTTCAGGAAACACAGCCAATATATCCACATCTGATTTTTCTGTTACATTAAGATTCGGAGAATAAACAACAGAGCCTGTCAATATCACTCCAAGAGCACCTAAACTCTTCAATTTTCCTGCCTCTTTATAGGATAAATCTAACCGTTTAGATGTTTCCGGAATAGGATCAGCCATAAACGAGAGAACGTAGAGATATATTATAAAATTTATTATTTTAATTTAAATTTACCGATTATTTGTCGTCATAAAGTTGGGACAAAAAATATTAATAAACAAAGATAAAAAAAAATTAAAAAAATTTATTCATCATCCACATCTTCAGCAACATCAGCTTTCTTGGCTTTTTTCTTGATGACTTTCATCTTTTTTGTTATGTCAATCGGCTCTTTGCATTTCTCGCAATTGAATCTTAATGTCTTTACACCAGCTACTGATTTTCTCTTGAAAGGTATTTGAGTTTGTCCTTTGAATTGACATTTAGGACACACATAATCAATACTTGCAGTCAATTTCTCTTCATAAGATATCTTTTCTTCTGAATAACCACATGATGGACATACATATTCTGCTGCCCTGATCTTTATCTTTCCATCTTCTACAGGCTTGCCCATGAATGATTTCTTGCATTTAGGACATTTCTCTCTCAGCACCCAGCATCTTGCATTTCCTGTAAAATTCTCTCCAACAGCCCTGTTTGTAAAGTAAATACATTCTTCCATTGATTTTGGCTCAACTAACTTCATATTCTTACCTCCAATCATCCCATAAATCCGACTATTCCTGAATGTATGAAATCAACTGCTAATGCAGCTAACAATAATCCTAGAACTTTAGATAAAATCTCGATTATCTTTGTTCCTATTAATTTTTGTAAGTGTACTGCAAACTTCAAGGCTAGATATGATACTATCAAGACAGCTATTGCAGCCAATGCAGGGATAAAATAACCATAATCCTTGCTTAGAATAATTATCGTAGTCAATGCTCCTGGACCTGAAAGCAATGGTGTTCCTATCAATATTGCTCCTGAGTGAACATTCTCAGTTTTTGAGCCTACATCAATAGCCAATACTGTTGTTATGCCCATTATCAATAAAATAATTCCTCCTGCAACCTTAAAGCCATTGAAGCTTATTCCTAACGTATTTAATAAAAACAATCCAGAGACAAGGAATATGAATAATAGAATAGCTGCAACACTAATTGCTATCAAAACAGCATTGTTTTTCTGTTTTTGATTCAGGCTTTTTGAATATCCTAAAAAGAACACAACACTCACAAAAGGATCCATAATAATAAACAATGTAATGAATGACCTTAAAAACTCTTCAAACATAAACTCACCACTTTAAATTAAACCATGTTGTTTATTAAGTTTTCTGTCAAGAACTGCAGATTAAAACCCGCAGCATGCAGTTCTTGATCATGATCAGAAATCGCTCATTTACTAGAAGCTAAAGCAATATAGTCTTGCACGTAGGCGATTTCTGACATGTCAATTTTCAATGACATTGCCTGCTAGCGAACCATAATAATAACAATCTATACTAAATAACTCGGCTCACAATTCATTATACAAGCTATGTGAGCCTGGCAATGTCATAATAGCAACAAAGTACATTTATAGTTGCCGACATTAATATCGCATAATAAGTTAGCATCTCTGGAATGAGAATTAATTCTCATTGCCAGCTCAAACATGCAATTGAATTGCATGATTTGAAGATGCTAACTTATGCATTAACTTTGTCAGCAACTATTAAAGAGAAAGATTTTTAAACATTATAAAACCAACGTCTAAAAGCCGGGTATATGCGGAGGTAAAGATTTTCATTAATCTTCTCTAGAGCAAAGCCTGGTCAAATGCGCAGGACTTAAGCATTGTGACACTCAATCCAATTGAGATATCCTGTCACTTAGTGTGTTCGAGGGTTCGAATAGAGATTTTTGCGAAAAATCTCGTAAAAAGCAGGCGACTCCTAGTCTTCGACCGGAGTCCCCTTCGAGAAACGATAAATCTCACGAAAGTCCCTTCCTCCGCATTTTTTTATTTTTTAAAATTCCGCAATAATATTCGCCAGACAGCATAATTAATTCCTACTTCAAGAAATCCTTAACTTCATCCTTAACAAATTTCTGAATTTTTTCATTTACAATACTCTTATACTCTTTTTTACTTTCTATCTTAAGATACTCGAATAATTTCTTATCATTATATATATTTTTTACACGGAGAGCCATTTGATAATAATCCAGAATCTTACTAGCACTATAACCATCCTTTAGATAATCAACCCCTTTACCAACAGTTTCACTAATATCTTTCATTATATCGATAAGCCCCATATCAGATAATTCTCTATTCTCATTTATATAGTTTTCTTCTATCAATCCATTCAAGAGCTCATTCAAGGATTTTTCCATAATAAAGGTAATATCGTATTGTTAATATGCCTTCTCTTAAATAAATCGGAATTATTCCGTACTTTTACATGAAATATCCGAAAAATCCTCAGAAAGACATATATAGATTATCATATTAATACTTGTATGGAACACTACTATGAATTATTAGCAATAGCATATTTTCAAAATGATAAAAAACTAGCAAAATGTTTAAAGAATCTTACAATACAAAACCATATGACTCTTAAAGATATTGTAGATGCTGGGACAAAAGCAATCGGCAAAATAACAGATGGAGCAAGATTGACTAAAGCAATGATGTACTATGCTGATGGTGAACGCTATAGGTTATTCAATGATGATAATACATATAAATATTTTAAGAGGAGAGTCATTAAGGAATATGAAAAAATAAAAGATCCAAAAATAATTGAAACATTCAAGGAAAATATGCGTTCTTATCTGCCAAAAAAATATTTGAATTAAAAACATTTAAAAAACAAATTAAATACTTCTCATCACGCCTCTGTAGCATAGTAGCTATTGCGGCTGCCTAGTATTATGCAGCAATGCATAACAGCAAGCAGCAGGTCACGAGTGCAATTCTCGTCAGAGGCTTATATCTTATCAAGATTAAAGCCCACCTTGTTTCTTGGCAACCCTGCCTCCTTCTTGTTCAATTCTATTTATATCCTCAATCATCCAATGCGTATTAAGTGCGGAATTTAAAGCTCCAACAAAGCTACCTGCATCTTCCATAAATGATATGTCCAGACTTTTTACATTCTTCTTTGTTGCGTGCAAAGCAATGGCGGTACGCACAATTTCGTGAGCCTTGTTGGGGTCATCTAAAAAGAGTCTAAACAACATTTCATAATATAATGACAGATTGTAACCCCCGTCCACATGTCTCCTTCTGTTTTTGTTTGTTGATATAAAAAATGGCTGGAAGATTTCAAAGAAATGTTCATATAATTCGTTATGGTAATTCAATAATTCTTCATAATAAGTGGAAGATTTAAGTAAAAGTATGTTAATCTTGTGATCAATAAAATAACCGTGCAGCGATTTGAAAGTCTGATAATCTCTTTTTATACGATATGCCGAGTTTGTTCTTTTTACCCATTTGCCCTCCACAAATTCCTCATAACTCAACACTTCCGTACAACACAAACCCATTCAAAATATTGTTTTTAAGACGTGCATTGATATCTTTCCAAGAATTGTAAAAATTTATATTGATTTTTCTTCCCAACATCTTTTCGTATTTATCTATATTAAGGACTTTATCTTTTCTCTCGATTACCGCTATATCTATGTCAGATTCTTCTGTATCTTCTCCTCGCACATAGCTCCCAAAAAGCATCACTGTTGATCCTGTCAATTCCTGCTGCAAAAATAAAGACAAGCCAGAGATATAAATATTTTTTATATTCTCAATTCTTTTCATATCAATGACCTCAGGATTATCTCTATTTAAACATACAAAGTTAATTGTTTTTGTTTTTTCAATAATTACAAAGTCCTTAAGATTTCTTAATGATTTGGCGATAGCCGTAGGTGAAAAATGCAACGATTCAGCAATATCTCTTTGACTATATTTCTCTGTCGGATTTTTACACAGTAACGAGAATACGTTTTGATCCAAAACAGTCCATTTTAGTTTATATGTGTCCATTTTAGTTTACACATGTAAACTCTAGTTTATATAGTTTACGGTTTCATGACATTGTCATCTTCTCGAATGA
>DUIB01000021.1 GCA_013330595.1 Candidatus Woesearchaeota archaeon
CCTGTGGCTGCATGTCCAGTGAACAAAACTATATAAATAACAACAAATTCACGAAAATTAATGACAAAGCTGAAAATCCTTGAAAAGACCACTGATGCATCTGTCAATGCTGCCCTTGATACAATATCAATAGACAAGCAAGCCATAGTCTTTGTCAATACAAAGAGATCGGCAGAATCACTGGCTGAAAAGATTGCAAATAAGCTTCCTGAAATCAATGATAATATTTCTGATAAAATTCTTAAAGTGCTTTCTAATCCTACAAAGCAATGCAAAAGGCTTGCTTTAGTTTTAAAAAAAGGTATCGCATTTCATCATTCAGGACTTATTTCTGCTCAGAGATCCTTGATTGAGAATAATTTTCGTGATCATAAAATAAAAGTGATTGTTGCAACGCCAACCTTGTGCGTATCATCAGATACAATGATCTGGCATGGAATGTCTGAAACAAAAGTTTCTCTTGTTAATCATTCATCAGAACTTTTCGTGCTTTCCAAAAACAGGTTACACAGTATGAAAGCACAAAAAGTTCAAAAAAAGATGAATACACAAAAACTTATAGAGATAAAAACGGTTTCAGAACATTCAATCAAAATAACGCCAAATCATAAGCTCTTAGTTAAACATAATGGGAAAAAGAAATTAATTTATGCATCTGAATGCGAGAAGACTGATAAGATTGCAACAATCGGAAAAATACATATTGATCCAAAAAAAGTGTATTTAGATGATTTCAATAAAAAATATCCTGTTCCTTCAAATCATCAATTAACAGAATCAGATTTTTATTTTATTGGAGCCATGCTTGGAGATGGGTATTCTGGTGCAGAAACAAAAGATGAAAAACTTTTGTTAAAAGGAAACCCTTGTATTGTTGGTATAGATCACGAAATATTCGAACAAATAGAGCTATTTTGTAGAGAGAATAAACTCAGATTTAAATATCGCAAAATGCCGAGCGCATGTACGGGTCTTATTATATCAAAAGTTAATTGGCTTAGAGAATTTCTATGTACTTGCGGAGTTGAGAAAGGTGAAAATAAATATATTGCAAAAAAGCTAAAATTAGCTCCCGAAAAGCATATTTCTGCATTACTCAGAGGATTATTTGATACTGACGGGTATATAGCACAAGAAAAAAATATTGGGATAAGCACTATCTCTAAAAAATTAATTAAAGATATTCAAAGATTATTATTAAGATTTGGCATTGTTGTCCGTATAAGAAAAAGACCTGGAAAAATATTAAAAATCACAGAAAAATCTTTTCAAACAAAAGATTCTTACGAATTAACAATAAGTAACAATGAATGTATTTACAGGTTCTATTCACACATTGGTTTTGGATTAACAAGAAAACAATTATCATTACAAAAAACAATTAATAATATTAATTCAAATATCAAGTATGTTAAATGTATTGAATGTGGATATATAGTATATTATGATCTATTTTATGGAAGATCAAAAGCTCATCAAAAATGGGGAGATCAAAAATTACAAATTATAAAACTCCTAGGCAATAATGGTTCATTAACTTCTAACCAAATTAAATCTTTTCTAAGATTTCTCCCATACAAAAAAGGAAGAAGACTCAATCATCATTTTGAGATTATAATAAGAAAAAGATTACCTGTGCAGAACACAGAATATTTATGGTCTTTAAATTCAATTGGAAAATGGATTTACAGAGAGATTATAGAAAAAGGAAATGATTTCCGACAATTCTTTAATCTCCATAATTGCCCTATCTGCAATTCACCATTAAATTTCTCTAAAAAGAAAACTTGGCGTTCAGAAGATTTTGATGGAGACATATATTGGGATATGATTAAGAGCATTAAAGAAGTTGATATAGAACCTTATGTTTATGACGTCGTACTTCCAAATAGGCCATTAAATGATCATCTTTTTGTGGCCAACGGCATCGTTGTTCATAATTCCGCAGGTCTTGATTTACCAGCATTCCGTGTCATTATCAGAGACCTAAAAAGATATGGTTTATGGGGTATGGAATATATTCCTGTNNGAGGATATAACCTCTAAGCTTGCTTCTGAGCCAATAATGAGAACATACATCTTAAGTCTTATTGCATCAGGATTTGTTAATGATATAAAATCTTTAGAAGAATTCTTTTCAAAAACTTTCTATGCAAAACAGTACGGAAATATCAAGAAATTAAATTCTATAATAAGAAAAATGATTGATCAATTAAAAGAGTGGGAATTTATCAAAGACAACAAATCAGAGGAAAAATCAGATTTTGTCTCTGCACTCAAGCTTTCTTTTAATGAAAAACTCGAAACAAGTTCATTAGGAAAAAGAGTTTCAGAACTCTATCTTGATCCTTACACTGCACATTATATTGTTGAATCATTGAGGATTATTCAAAAAAAAGAGAAATTGAATGATCTTACATATTTGCAGATGTTTTGTTCATGTCTGGAATTAAGGCCATTGCTTAGAGTAAAGACAGCTGAATTTGATTCAATGTCTGATTTTATCAATGAGAATTCAGAATATTTCCTGGAGATTCTAGAACAGTTTGATGATGAATATGATGATTTCCTTAAATCAGTAAAGACAGCAAGGTTCTTTATGGAATGGCTTGATGAGAAGGATGAAGAATATCTTCTTGAGAAGTATGATGTCAGGCCAGGGGAGATAAATGCAAAAAAAGATATTGCTGACTGGCTTTTGTATTCAAGTTCTGAGATTGCAAGATTATTGAAGATACATTCATTAATTAAAGAGCTCAATAAAATAAGATTCAGATTACAATATGGTGTTAAGGAGGAATTAATACCATTGCTTCAGCTCAGGAATATTGGGAGAGTCAGGGCAAGAATATTATTTAATAACAATCTGAAAGATATTGCTGATATAAAGAGGATCGATCTTTCATCATTATCTCATCTGATTGGCAAGAGTGTTGCCCTTGATGTAAAGAAACAAGTTGGTCAGGATCTTTCTGAAGAAAAAATAAAAGTAAAAGAAAATAAGAGGAAGGGACAGATAGGTCTTAATGATTATAAATAAATCAGAGTCAATAAAGTATTTATTATATCATAGATTAGTTCATCAATAATACTAATAGAATTACAGATGTGAATTATATATCAGATTTGATCACTTTTTCGTCACCTTTTTAAAAAAATATACCTTTCTTCAGATATGTTCAAAAATCAGATAGCAATAATCACTGGTGGAAGCTCTGGTATAGGCAAAGGGATAGCAGAGAGATTATCATCTCTAGGAGCAAAAGTCATATTGGTCGCGAGGACCGAGGATAAACTGCTTAAGGCTGTTGAAGACATAAGAAGTAGCGGCGGTAATGCAGAATACAGGATCGCTGATGCTACACATCCGGGAGATGTTGAGAAGATAATTGACGAAGTGTATATTAATGAGAAACGTCTGGATATATTCGTCAATAATGCAGGAGTATTCAAATTCTCAGATATAAATACGGATTTCAAGGAAGTCGAAGAGATAATGGAAAACGATATGATGGCTCCAGGAAGAATCTTACAATATATCTCACAGAAGTTCTCAGGAAAAGAAAAGATAAAGATATTAAACACATTATCACATGCAACGTTTAGAATAATGACTGGAAATATTGGATATGGATCAGCAAAAGAAGCATTATTTAGAATGACATTACAGGTGGAGCTGGATTTGAAAGAAAAAAAGGTAAAGAACATAGAGCTCTATAGGTTATATCCTTCATCTGTTGCAACATCACAATTGCTAGACTTGTATAAGAAAGGCGTTGTCGAAGCACCGACAACATTAGAATCAGTAGTGAATGTAGCCATCGACTTGTTATCTGATAAAACACCTTCGAGGGACGCATTCGTAGGATATGTTGCCGACAAAGGAATTCTTGCAGCATATTACACAATTAATTTCAATACGACTTACAACAATCCACATGTATTGAATTTCTTAAGCGAAAAGATAATTGATCCAAAATATACTCCCTAAAATAAACAATTGCTCCTACAGCCTTTCTGATTCTCATGTCATTCTTGTTTAAATCACTTAATAATTAATATCAAAACTTTCAAGAATTATGCAACATATTTAAACTTGTAACCACTTTCAAGCGTACCTTCAACCTTATTCCCGAGAATGGACTTGAATTTTTCAACATCGTACTCATTATCAAATTTCACAAGGTATTTGCCTTTTATGCATTTTGCAGCCAAATGAGTCATAACATCAGAATATAAAGGAATGAACTCAATATTTTTAGGTCTCTGAAGATGTACCACATCATTCTCCAATAAATCAGATATATCAGAATCTATCATTTTGTGCCAGTCATCTTCTAGAGACAGGTTTCTCAGATAAGCTTCATCTATATTCTTTTTTATTTTTATGTAATTCTCAGCCATAGTCTCGACCATAAATGAGTAAATACTTTATAATATATATAGTTTATGAATTTTTCATGTCAAGAACCACTGGCCACAAACCAGTGGCATGTCGCATCGCAAGCAACATCGCGTGGTTCTTGACACTCAGCATGACACTAATCCAGCGGTTCTTGATCACACAGTATCCATTTTGACCACCAATCACAGATTAGTGGAATGCTGTTGTTTCAATTCAAGACAAACAATAGTATAATCATCAACAGGCATAATTTTATCGAATTTTCTTAGAGCCTCAAAATTGTTAACATTTATATTTTTAATAGTATTCTCCAATGAAGAATTAGATTTCAGCTCATTTATAATGTTATTTTTGACCTGTTCAGAAAGATCAATTTCAGTGGCTAAATCTATGACACCGTCGCTACATAAAAATATCCTGTCGCCTCCATACAATTTATCTCTGTATGGAACAATAGAAGAATATTTATTCTTTGAACCATGTATAAGATCCAATAGGCCTATTTTGCCACAATTTGACTCTGGTCCTAAAGGGAATATATCCCTATTTTTTCTAATTATAATAATATTTTCGCCACCATTCAGACACTCCAGTTCTCCATTATTTTTTAAAACAACCAAGGACAAAGCTAAGTAATCTTGAGCATAGCCTGCTTTCTCATCAAGTCGCAAAACATCTAAAATATAATGTTTGTCATTTGATGCAGAATCAGTTATTTTCTCCAAATCAGAAATATAGTTGTTTAGCTTTCTTCTTGCGGGATCTCCGTGTCCTTGCATATCCTCAACCAATGATACCGTCAATAGATTATTTGATTTTATAGCAAATGCATCACCATTAAGAACTCCATCTTTTGTAAGATAAAAAACCGCACCTTTGACATGTAGCGTCTCAAATACAAAAGGACTCTCCTTCAAGGATCTCTGACAATTAAAATTCCTTATTTCCGAAATATTTATTGCCTTACCCATTTTTCACGTCACACCATCCACGCCTCTCCACCGTCTATGATCACTTTTATTTTCTGGTTGATTTCAAGCTTCAACGTAGGATTCATCAATCTTGCCTGATAATAAGTTGTAGGATCAAGGACTTCATATTCAGGATATCTTTTGATCACTTGAAATATTACTGGCTTCAATATGTCATATGATTCATTATGCATTAATGATGTCTTGTGTTTTGTCTTAAGATTTTCTACTTTTATCCTATCTCCTACACTAATGATTTTATATAATTGATTATCATGCTTTATCACATCATTCTTATTATAATTAGGCAATGTAAGCAATATATTCAGCCTATAAAGGACTTTTGTCGTCTGTTTATTTAAACTGAAATGCTGGGCATTTTTCTTTATTATCCCACCGAAATTCTTTTTGATCTTATCTGCAAGAGTCTTGGCATAAGACTGATTAGTAAGGTAGAGATCAATATCCTTTATTGAATATTTATCCAATTGGACTTCCTTGTTTATGAATACACCTTTCTTGTTATGCTTCTTGACCTCATTTCTGGTAAAATTCAATATTTCATCATTGCAATTCCTTAATTGGAGTATTGAATCAAAGAACTGCCCATACTTCAAGGAGCATTTATTGCATAATGTTACTTCAAGTCTTGATGGGATATCATAATCAACTTTTTTATGTATTATTTCTAAAATTAAATCAGTCTGTATTCCTGCTTTGTGTCCAGATACTTTATTATGAATTATTCTACTGAGCTTTTTTATTTTTACTTTAGCCTTTATTGAATCAGCACAAACCTTTTTTATTACTGTATTAATGTCTCTGAACTTGACCCATTTATTCCTATGATAGTATGAATTGCATGAATTGCAGATCTTTATATTAATATCCTTGAATTTAAAATCTGGTTCTGAGCAATTCTTGCAGAAAATTCCTTTGGTTATTGTTTTTCCGCATTTTGGGCAGAACTTATGTTTTTTAATCATGAGTAAATAATAATGATAGATTTTATAAATTTTGTCTAAAGAGCAGTTTATTTGATATTCAACAAAATAGCAACATTTATAATTAATCAATATCCACTTAAGTTTATGGATTGGGACAAAATAAAAAAATCATTGAAGAAATTCTGGCATTTTCTATGGAAAGAGGACTCTTTATTGAGCTGGATAGTAAATATCGCTATTGCGTTTGTCCTGATCAAATTCATAATATATCCTGGACTAGGATTATTGCTAGGAACAAATCTTCCTGTAGTAGCAGTAATCTCTGAGAGCATGGATCACGGCATGACTTCAAAATGCACTAAAACAGATGCATTGATGAACAAATGCATTGAAAAAAAGTATGATCTATGCGAACGCTATTTCAACAATAGAGAAAGTGTTGATTTTGATAAATATTGGTCATTATGCGGCTCATGGTATGAAAATATAAGCTTAAGCAAAGAAGAATTCTTAACATATCCTTTTAATAATGGCTTCAGCAAAGGAGATATCATTGTGTTAAGAGGAACTAACTATGAAAATTTGCAGATAGGGGAAGTGATTGTTTTCCAATCAAAGATGAATTATCCGATAATCCATAGGGTTATAAAGAAAAATGATTTTATTGAAACAAAAGGCGACCATAATGCAGCCCAGATACAGAATAGCCAATTAAATGAGAAATACATAAATAAGGATCAGCTAATTGGTAGAGCATGGATCAAGATTCCATTCCTAGGCTATATTAAGATATGGTTTACTGATCTATTAAGATGTGTTACATTGAATGGATGTAAGTTCAGTTGAAGGTGATTGAAAATGATGTTCTGTCCGAAATGTGGATCAATGTTAAGGCCTAAGATTGTTAGGGATAAGAGAGTCATGGCCTGCAGTTGTGGTTTTGTTGATAGCAAAGAATCTGGAAAAGTAAAGTTTACTGAGAGAAAAACAGAGGATTCAAAAGTTGAGGTCATTGACAATGAAGCATCTGCATATCCTATTGTTGATGCAGAATGCCCTAAATGCAAGCACACTAAAGCATATTCATGGACCCAACAGATGAGAGCAGGTGATGAGCCTGAGACTCATTTCAATAAATGCGTCAAGTGCAGCCATACATGGAGAGAGGGTAGATGAAAGTTGATCAACACATCCACAATAACCATCTCTCTATTATTGTCAAGCCTAATTCCCAAAAGGCAGAGATCATTGGTTGGGATGAAGATAAGAAAGCTTTACGTGTGAATGTTCATGCAAAGCCAGAGGATAATAAAGCCAATATTGAGATTGTGAAATTATTTTCTAAATCATTGAAGAAGAAAGTTGTGATAAAAACAGGCTTAAGATCAAGAGAGAAGATATTGAAGATAGAATAGACAGAAGTCCATGAAATGATATTCATTCTAGAATAGTAATATTTAAAAACAATTAGAAATTCACAACACCCTCATACTAAATGATACAATAAGAATTATTAATACTACATGAGTGAGGATGATTGAATGGCTGAAGCATATAAAGTTCAAAAGGTTGATCAGGGAGAGTGGAAATTCTATACAGCAGAAGATTTAGGCATGGCCGCAATAACCTATATCGATAATAGAACACAAGTAGTATTAGCAGAAATATTATCAAATCCTGATAAGAGAGTTGCTTCACATATTGCTTGGGCAGGAGCAAGACATTCAAGAGCTCCAGGAGATACCATAGAAATATTGTTAGAAATGGGAGAAAAAGGAGTTGATCCGGATGAAAAATTAGAGGAAACATTCAAAAAATTTGGTCATTCATCTGTTGCAGACATGGCTAGATTTGCTGTTCAATTCAATAATGTTCCAATGCATGTTCCTATGCATTTGTTTAATGACAATTATATTAATTCTGGTCAGGAAAAATCTACGAGATATCAAAAACAATTTGCAGGAGTGATAATGCATCCATTGATACTTTACCTTCCAGAAGAAGTTAAAACAGAGTCATTTGTCTCTGAATTGAATCGAGACTTTGAAAATCTCGGAGTATTGTCATTAGAGAATTTCAATACATTGAAACCAAAGATAACAGCCGCATATGAAAAGTCCTTTAAACCAGAAACTAATGATGACAGGGGCGCACTAAATACAAGGGTTTTAGACACTATAAGGTTTAATCTTTTGCTCGGACAATCAAGTGGTTTTGCATTAGAGACAAGTGCAAGAGATTGGGCAAGAATTATATCACATCTTAAAGCATCACAGATGCAGTATTATAATAATCTGGGCATTCAATTAGAAACATTTCTGGCTCCAGGAAAAGATCTAGAATCAGTAATTGGATTTAAGGCAGAAGCACCATCACTGATTGAATTTACCAAGGCTGATAATACTCTAAAGAAAAATATTCCTGCAGTTAAAGAATTTTATAATTCAAAAATTTCAGCATCTAAAATAAATAGTGAGTTTAAAGGACTACAAAAACAAGATATATCCTTTTTTAATAATTCTTATAGTTCTGGTTTGAAAATGGCTGCACAGTATTTGCTCAATTTATTTCCTAATACGGATTTTAAAAAATTGATCATTGAATTAGATAATCTTCCTACAGAAAAGAAAATTGAACTGAGCAGAATAATATTTACTGGACATGATCACCACAAAGAATTACCTGCTCAATTTGCTGCAACTAGCGACTTGACTATTGTATTGGAAGGAACACTTGGAGAGCTTAGAGATTTTAATAGGCATAGAGCATGGGGAAGATTTATGCAACATATTCCAATATATTTTGGTGAAGAGACTAATTATAATAAAGCAACATCATTAATGAATAAAGGCTTTGGATTACCATTATATATGGAAATACCTGAATTTAAGACGCTTAAAGAAGAAATGAAAGAAAGACTAGAAAAATATTATGAAAAAGCATTCAATTTTATGGAAAAAAGTTATAAACTTATGGGAGATGTGCCTTATGATTTTTTCATTAACATTCTTCCATTAGCAGCAAGATCAAATATTTGGATGCATGGAAATCCAAAACAAGCAGATTACTTATCTAATCTTAGAGTTAGGCCAGGAGGACATATAAATTATCGTGTCCTGACATATGATGCTTCAAAAAAAATAAGTGAAACTGATCCCTTTCTATCTGGACTAGAACTTCCTAGAGAAAGACCAGATCCTGCTGACAGAACAGAATTTTTTAACAGAACATGATTCGAGGCATAATATGCTCATAACTTTTGAAGGAATAGACTTTTGCGGAAAGAGCACTCAAGTGAAATTATTAGAGAGATACTTAATTGATAAACATATTAATGTTTATGTTTTTAGGGAGCCAGGAGGCACTAAGATTGGAGAATTGATTAGAGGGATTTTATTCGATAGAGAGAATCTTGGGATGCGCAATCAAACAGAATTTTTTTTATTCTCTGCCTCAAGAGCGCAATTGATTAGAGAAAAGGTCAAACCCTATCTTAAGCAGGGATATTATGTTTTATCAGACAGGCTTCATGATTCTTCAACTGCCTATCAGGGTTATGGAAGAGGGTTGGATTTAAATGCAATAAATACTGTTAATAACCTTGCTTTAGGGAACATCATTCCTGATCTAACATTTATTATCAATATAACTGTTGAAGAAATGAATAAGAGAAAAAGCCAAAAACTCCATAGAGAGTTAGATAGGATCGAATTAAATGACAATGATTTTTATCAAAGAGTAAGGGATGGATACCTACAAATTGCAGATAAGTATCAAGATAGAATTAAAATCATTGATGGTACAAAATCCATCGATATGATACATAGGGAAATAATGAAAATAATTGAAGAATACAGGTCAAGTGATTTTTTATGAATTTTATGGATTATTCTTCTTCTGTCTCTTCAAAGAAACTCTTCAATTGATGACTGCTTGTCTTTGCTTCGTAACTGATCTTCTTCATTTCCCAACACCTCTTCGATTACTGAATGTCTTCACACGATGAAATACTTAGTGTTTGAACTTATTTATAAATACATTTGTAATCAAAAACCTATTTGCTAACATAATGGAAAAAATCGCTATATCATAACTTATAGTTTCCAGAACAACATGGACACTTAGCCAGTGATGAATCAAGCATAAAACAATAAAACCATGTATCAGTAACTAAAACCCAAACAAGAACAAGTATCATAATTTCCTATAGCAACATACTAAATATTAATTTATCAATCATAAGTGCAATTTTTTCCTTATTTTGTAATATATTAATGATTTTATCAATGATAATTTAATACTAGATTTCATGATCTTATTCTTATTTCCTTTTACTATTAACACTTGATTGTCATTAAGCGGCGTCATATCATATTTTTTTTCATATTTTTTCTTTGTAGCAAGGCATCTTGCCCCAAATTTCTTTGTATTAAGATGAGGCAATACAAGAGTTCTAGTGAGGTTTAAAGCAGTATAGGATTTAAGGGACTTTGCTTTTTTAGGGTCATCAAGCAATTTAATTGGAGTAATATCAGGAGCCACAACACAGCTTCCTGCACTTGAACCGACGTAAACAATTTCCTTTGCAAGAAGTGTCTTTATGATTTTATCGAAACCACTCTTCTTCATGACTTCTAATAAATAAAATGTATTGCCTCCACTAACAAAGATAACATCCATATTTGAAAGTTTTTTGTCAAGAACCACCGGTCAA
>DUIB01000052.1 GCA_013330595.1 Candidatus Woesearchaeota archaeon
GTGAACTAATTACGTACTTGAACATAATTCACAAACTATATTAATAGAAAAAAAATACATTAATAATGATATCTGTTATAGGTGCAGGGCCAGCAGGAAGCTTTTATGCATCAAAGGCAAATGATGCGCATTTATTCGAAGAGCATAAGATAGTTGGCAGGCCAGTTGCTTGTACAGGAATATTGACAGATAGTGTTAAGTCAATAATTGACATTCCAGAAGATATTGTTGTCAGCAGGATAAAAAGATTCAAGATTGTTGCTCCTAATAAAAAAGCATTATATGTTGATCTTAAAAAGGAAAATATGGTGCTAGACAGGCATGGATTTGATAATCATCTTTTTCAGAAAGCTGTTGATAATAATGCACGAATTCATTTAGGAGAAAGATTTATTGGATACAAGCAAAAAGACAAGAAATATTATGTCAAGACAAACAAAAAGACTTATGAAACTGAAATGATTGTCGGTTCTGATGGTCCAAAAAGTCAAGTTGCAAAATCTGCGGGAATATATGGCAACAGGCAATTCATCTGGGGCTGGCAGGCAAGATGCAAATTCCCTGAACTTGAGGAAGGAACAACAGAGATAAGATTAAATCTTGGAGAATTCTCCTGGATAGTGCCGGAAGATAATAAGATAGCAAGAGTAGGAGTCATTGGCGTTAAAAATAAGAAATTGCTTAATGATTATAAAAAGATTTTAGGAGTCTCAAAAATATTGCAGGATCAATCAGGATTGATTCCATTATATAATCCAAAACAGAAATTGCGGAAAGACAATATTTTCCTGATAGGCGATGCAGCAACTCAAGTAAAGGCAACAACATATGGGGGAATCATTTATGGGTTGCTTGCAGGATCTTACCTTGCAGAGAATAAAGAGACTTATGTCAAGAGGTTTAATGAAAAGCTCGGAAAAGATTTATGGATAAGCCTTAAGATGAGAGAATTCATGAATCATATGACAGAACAGCAGGCAAATGAATTGATTGATATTTTTCAGAAACAGAACAATAACAAGATCCTATCAGAGCATGACAGGGATTTTCCAAGCAAATTCATTGTACAATTATTGATGAAAGAAGCCAAATTATGGAAGCTTGGTTTTCAATTATTCAAGAAAAAGGTGTTGAAATGAAACTGACAAAAGACATGCTGATAGCAGATATTGTTAATGATTATCCCTATTTAGCTGAGTATATAATGGATCTTGGAGTGCATTGCATTGGCTGCGGCGCGGCAATGTTCGAGACATTAGAGCAAGGATTCTTAGGGCATGGGATGAGTGATGATGAAATTGATACGATCATCATTGAATTGAACAAGATCATCAGCGATCATGAAAAGAAATAGATTTATAAATAAGGTTTTTTTCCTTTCTCTATAAACAACTGAGTTCGCTCTGGAAGTTTATAGATTATTCTATATACTTCTAGTACAGGAGGAATAAAATGGATATGAAGATAAATATTGCTGATAAGACAGGCAAGACACTAAAAAAGGAATTTAAGGATGATCAAGCATCTGTATTGTATAATAAAAAGATTGGAGATAAGATAAACGGTGAGCTTATTGACATGCCTGGATACGAGTTTGAGATTGCTGGTGGTAGTGATTATTGCGGTTTTCCAATGAGAAAGGATGTCAATGGAATCATGAGAAAAGCAATATTGACAACAACAAGCCTCGGCAATAAATACAAGAGAAAAGGCATGAGACTAAGAAGAACAGTTGCAGGAAACACAATATACAATAGAACATCCCAAGTCAATCTAAAGGTCATTAAACATGGTGCTGAGGCTTTGATTAAAGAAGAGAAGAAATAGTAATCAATTAGCACATACAGCATCTAATGATGTCGAATAAGACTGCGTAATCTTACACATAATGGGTGTATTATTTTTTATATTATGTTCGAAAATCTTGTCATTTATGTGTCGCGCTTTGATTTTATCTTTAAGTTTTATGTTCCTAGACAATTTTAAATACATTTTGTGCTGCATTAATAATTCTTTAACTAGCTTTACAGATTCTTTCATATAGGGTAGAGTGTGTTCTTTCACATAAAAGTCGATATACAATTCAGATATGCCGTTGGTTATTTCCTGATGCACTCCTAAAGGTATTTTTGGCATGGATTTACAATATTCTACAATGACGCTATTCTTGATTATCTCCATGATTACTCTGTTCTTGTTATATTCTACATCTATCTCTTCATCCATGCTCTATTGAGTTTGTTCCCATTTATAAATTTTACGTAAATTAATCACTAATAAGTGACTAAGTAATAATTGTTTTTTTTCTTTTATATAAAAGTAAAATTTATAATCAAACCTAATATCATAATAACATGGATTTTAAAACAAAAATATCCGAGCTCTTGCACCATGAAACAGGATTAAGCAAAGATAAGATAATTAATCTGATAGAGATCCCTCCTGATCCTAAGCTTGGTGATTATGCATTTCCATGCTTTATGCTCTCAAAAGAGCTTAAGAAAAGCCCTCAGAATATTGCCCTTGAATTAAAGGATAAACTAACAAAATTAAACATTGATCATAAATATTTTGAATTAATAAAGAATGAGTCAGCATATATTAATTTCTATGTCAGTAAAACATTATACATTGAAAACACTCTCAAGAAGATACTCAAAGAGAAAAATGAGTTTGGAAAAAATCCTGATTCAGGACAAACAATATTAGTGGAATCTCCAGGCCCTAATACAAACAAGCCATTGCATCTAGGACATTTACGAAACATGCTATTAGGACAAAGCCTTTACAATATACTAAAATCTCAAGGGCATAAAGTTCATATAGTTAACGTAGTCAATGATAGGGGAATCCATATTTGTAAATCAATGCTTGCTTATATTAAACTTGGAAAAAATTCCGAACCAGACATTAAACCAGATCATTTTGTTGGAAATTATTATGTTGAATACCAAAAATTAGAAGATAATGATTCTGAAATTAAGAAAGAAGTTGAGGAAATGTTAATTAAATGGGAACATAATGATCCTGAAACTATTGCTTTGTGGAAGAAGATGAATAATTGGGCATTGCTAGGATTTAAAGAAACTTATAATAAACTTGATTTCAAGATTGATAAGGAATATTTTGAGTCAGATACATATAAGCATGGCAAAGAAATAATTCTACAAGGTTTAAAAGATAAGATCTTTTCTAAGGATGAAAATGAAAATATTGTTTTTGATTCACAGGATTTAGGGAAAAAAGTCATTTTAAGAGCTAATGGGACTTCTGTTTACATAACTCAAGATATCTACATGGCATGGCTAAGACATAAGGATTTTGATTTTGATGCAATGTATTATGTTGTAGGCAATGAACAGGATTATCATTTTAAAGTTCTATTCCAAATTTTTGAGGCTTTGAAATGGAAGTTTGCTGATAAGTGCTATCATTTCAGTTATGGAATGGTTGAACTACCAGAAGGAAAAATGAAAAGCAGAGAAGGAAATGTGGTAGATACAGATGAATTGATAGAAAATGTTAATGAGATTGCATTGCAAGAATTAAGAAACAGATATAAAGAGATCAATGAAGAAGAACTGAAAAAAAGATCATTAATAATCAGTCTTGCTGCAATAAGATTCTTTTTCCTTAAGTATGATCCAAAAAAGAATTTTGTCTTTAATCCAAAAGAATCATTGTCTTTTGAAGGCGAAACAGGACCGTATATTGAGTATAGTCATGCAAGGATCAATAGCATATTTAAGAAAGCTGAACAAAAGCCAGAATCTGACACATCATATGAATTGCTTGCCGAGCAATTTAATCTTGTGAAAATATTAAATCAATATTCAGAAGTAATTAAACAGGCTGCTAATGAGCTTAAACCATCTATCATTGCAAGATATTTATTAGAATTATCCCAGGCATTTAATGAATTCTATCAAACCATCCCCGTATTAAATGCAGATCCTGAATATAGAAAAGCAAGATTATTACTGATATATTGTGTTCAGATAATATTAAATTCAGGAATGAGATTACTGAATATTGAACCTATTGATGAGATGTAGAATGGAGCTTTCTAAGTATAAATCTAAGATTCCGAGCAATATTTATGATAAATTAATCTTGAGAATAAAGGAATTAAGGCCCGCGCAACATAAGGCAATTGATGCAGGATTATTTGATGACAAGAATCTGCTTATATGCACTCCAACAGCTTCTGGAAAGACATTAGTTGCTGAGCTTGCAATAATGAATGCAATATTTCATGATAAGGGAAAATGCATGTATGTTGTTCCATTAAAGGCATTGGCAAATGAAAAATTCGAGTTTTTCAAGAAAATGCATGAATTCAAGACAGCAATTAGTTCAGGAGATATAGATTCAGATGATTCCTATCTTGAAAAATATGATTTGATTATAACAACTTCTGAAAAATTTGATTCATTGATTAGGCATAAGACACACTGGCTTTCTAAAGTAAAGGTTGTTATTATTGATGAGATCCATCTGCTTAATGATGCTTCACGAGGTCCTACATTAGAGGTTCTTATTACGATATTGAAAGATCAACTCAAAAGATTGCAACTGATTGGATTAAGTGCAACAATAGGCAATCCGAAGGATTTAGCTTCATGGCTTGATGCTGAACTGATTATTGATAATTGGAGACCTGTGAAGCTGCATAAAGGAATATTACTGAATAGTGAAATAGAATTCTTTGAGCATAAATGAGAACCTTTATATATAAGTATGTTTTGGTATACAAAAAGGTATATTAGTTGGGAGTGCAAGCAACTTAACAGCGATTATACAGGAGGCAAAAATGAATGATATAGTGTTTACCATATACGACATTGACGTATTGCTATCAGAAGCAGAATCAGCAATACACACAAGCGACATGAGCATTGTTACAAGAAAACTGAGAACGGCAAGGCAAATGATCACAGACATGAGAACAGACATAACATCAAGCCTAGATGATGATCTGGAACAGTATAGGATCATAAAATAAATTTTTTTTATATTAAGACAATTTCTCAAGATTATTACGACTAACTAGTGATAAGAAAAGATAAAATTTATAAATAGTATAATTCTTCTAAAAATTATGCCTAAATGCTTAATTGATTTTAAGAGCATCGCATTTACCTTGTATAAAATATTATATGTATGCAGTATGAAAAAATATCTATTTACACAATGAACAAAAAACCATATGAACTAGGAGTTGAAGATTTACCAAGTATTCATAAACTTCAGAATTATGCAAAAAAAATAGAACTCTTTGTCGAATCAAATAAAGGAGCTGCTTCTAAAAATGTTGAAGATTTACTCCATAAAATAACTGATATTAAGAATGATCCGAAATATATTAAATTAAAAGAAGCAGCACAAAGTGAGGCAAAAAGCATTGTTTATAACACAATCACATTTTTTGCTAAAACTTTTCAAAGAGACTCAAAATATTCAAAACAAATGCCAGATGTAGTTATACTTGATGGATTAGATTACCAAGAAAAAAAATATGATCCAAAATTCTATATGACTTCTGATAATCAATCATTATCATACTTCGTAGGCGCTCAAAAATCCTTCTTTGGTGCCGACAGAAATGCTTTGATCAGTCTTTTTTTGCCTAATATTAATCAAGGTTTAATTGTCGAAGAATCATTTCATTTTCTTCAACAGGTTTATGAAGAATGTAAATCTCTAAACAAAAAAATTTCTAAATATCCAGCCGAAATTAAATCAGGATTCATTTCAGCATATGAACTTTTGCCAAAAGACGAATTAACATCTATGCATATTGCACATGAAGCAGAAGCCTACTTTACAGTAAGTTTGTTTAACTTGAAAGATAACAAATCCCTAATGAAATATCCTGAAAAAGAATTATTTAAAGATTTGTTTGAAACTCTTTCGGCAGAAGGAAGAATAAAATGTTACAAACAATTGCTTCAATCGAAGAATATTGAATCCTTCTATGATTTATGGACTCTTGGTTTCGAATCATTGGTTAAGACTGAATTTCTTAATAACATGGAGCATTACTTAGGTTATAGTTTAGGGGAAGAGCTACACAATGTAACTCGTAATAAGACTAATTTTAATGAGATGAGTAAAATTATTTTTTCTCCAGTCAAAAATTATAATATCAAGTTAGATAATATGGTTGGTTATGTGCAACAAAGAATAAAAGTATAAAAAAGTATTATTTTTTTTCGATTTATTTTCATTACCATTTTTTTTATTGTAGCAAGAGGCAATCGCTTAATTCCCTA
>DUIB01000057.1 GCA_013330595.1 Candidatus Woesearchaeota archaeon
ACACTTAAGAAGTTTACTTAACACTTCCAAAAATTCTTAAACGAAATATTTATATATAACTTCTTCTGATATTCAGATTAATTTTCAGTAATCACAAATTTATTATACTATCTCAGATATAATAACTGTCAATCAGCAATAATTACTGAATTTCAGAAAAATGAAGAAATATGCTAAGATTGTTCAGACCGATGTTAGAGGACAAATAGTGATTCCAAAAGAGGTCAGACAGGACTTGAATATAGAAAGCGGAACAGGATTCTATATGTATATTATTGAAAATGAAGGGATTCTGCTAAAGCTGATTCCATTAAAAGAGCTTCATGAGCATTCTCATATTGTCAAGGAAATTGAGATTAATGCTGATAAGATCAATGTAAAGAAAGAGAATCTGGATCAAAGCCTCCAAAACTACAAGAAACAAGGCAAAGGAAACATCCATAACATCACATAACGCTCAGGTGGGGTGGTGCCGAGGGTCTCATTCTTTTTAAACCCCCAACAATTAAAAAGAACCCTTCGGTGCTCCGCCTGCTTCAATCTCGCATATTTATCTCAATAAGATTCTTTTTAAAAACAAAATAAATTTTGCAAATTAAAAAGAACCCTTCGGTGTATGTCTGCTTTTATTTTCCTAATTTATTCTAAACACAAACCTTTAAAATAAATACACATTTATACACACACGTGTGTATTGAAAATGAAGTTTTTCCTGAACAAAAAAGACATGATAACAATAAATCAAATGTTTGATCAAGGACATTTGAATAATGAAGCAAGCCTAGATTTTGCTTTAGATTATGCTAGAAGAACAGAGAACTATACAAAAGCTTTGGCATATATAACTCGGGCAATACTCATTGATCATGTTTTCGAAGAAGGAAATAAAAGGACAGCAGCTTGTTTGATTAAATCATATATAGAATATGAAGGCCATAAGATTTATGACGATAAATTATTGATTATGATTAAAGAGATATTGGCAAAAAACATATCAAGCATAAATAAAATAGAGGAGGTGATTAAAGATGTCATCGGATAAATTTTTGAGACTAGCAAAAATGATCTCTGAAAGAGATAAACCTGTATTTGATGAACTGATTAATTATGAGAAGACAGGAAAGATAAGATCAAAAACAAGAATGAATTTTACAGTTGATAAATCCACTGCAGCAAATTTCAAGAAATATTGTAAAAATAATGGGTATAATATGAGCAGCAAGATTGAGAATGCAATGAAGGAGATGATCGATTATTAAGCATTTTTCTAAAGATTTCTGTGCTGATATCTCCCGGATTTAAGCACAGATAGGAAAGTTTATATATAATAATGCTTTACATTACTACAACTATATTAATGGTGAAAAAATGTACACTGAACTTGATAAAGTCAAATCAACTATAACAATATCCTTAGGTTTGAAGAATCGCTTAAGAGATGCTAAAGGCAGTGATAGCTATGAGGCATACATTGCAAAACTATTAAGAATGAAAAATGAATATAAAGATAATTATATTGAATTGCAGAAATTCCAGAGAAAGGAGAAGGTTTATTCTTTTGATGACAAGAAAGTCATATTTTCATATAATAAATACAATCGATCTGAGAATTTTGTGTTTGATATAAAAATTACTAATATTAGACAGGATGGAAAAAATATTCTATTAATAGCTTTTGGAAATGATGAATTACAGTCAGGATATAGATCGTATTTTGAATTGCTCGCTCTTGCCATAAAGACTGAAATTGAGCCATTGTTCAAGCATAGAGGAAGGTTTGAGGATTATTATTCTTGGCAAAAAGAATTTGAGAGATTAGGATTATCAAGAGCGTCATTTGAAAATGATGTGATGGAAAAATTAAATGACTATGAGAATAAGGTTTACTACAAATGATAGATATATCCTCTCTTGAACAATATTTTCCGCAAATAAATAAGCCAGTAATATTTGAAGAATATACTTTTACAATAGTATTCAGGCAAGAGAAAGACGCTTATGTGATTAATCTCAAGATAAAGCAGCAGGATAATAAAGAAGAGCATCTAATAAGTTTTAGATTTGGCATTGGAAAAGATAAGCCACAACAGGAATCATCTCATAAGTCTGATGCGCCGCATTTTGAGATTGATATCTATCGCAGGGCCAAAGAAGCATTCTCAGCCACAATCTATTTTACTTTTCAAGATGATGAAAATATTTTTGAATATGCAAAAGGAACAGTTTCATTAATTAACAAGATAATCAAGCAATTTGTCAAAAATGAAAGAATCGATAAGGAAATCATAAAAAAAATAATTTATGCAGATGCTGTGGCTGAAGAGCTTGCAAGATTTGAGCCTGTGTTAATTGATGCATTATATGAATGCTACAAGAACAGTGATCTCATAGTTCGAGAAGGCACTAACAGAGTCGTAATAAAAACACTGCACAATTTCAGGAAATATCTGGGAGCAGATTCAGGCATTACAGACCTGGATCCTATAGTACAGCCGTTGTTGGAAAGGATAGAGAAGAAATTATGATTATTGTTTCTGCTGGGCTATTCCGAAAACAAGGCCGAGGTCGCCGCCTAGATGAGCACCGGCATTGACATCGGAATTGCCGACAACTCCTCTGAGCCAACAAGCCTTTGATATGCCAATTGCTTCAGGATATTCCTTAAATCCCTTGTATATCTCATCTTTAGATGATAGAATTATTTTTCTTTTAGTATCATAATATGTAATTAATGTTTTGCAATTATCCTTAAATGTTTCTTCATCCTTTCCATAATAATTCCTTTGGATTTTTCCTTTTACAGTATTTTCTCCTGCAGGCTTATCCGGATCAAAATAAATAATTTTGTTATCTTCGTCAAAGTCAATATCATCGAAAAGCACATGCAATAAGCTCTTGCTTCTTTTTATCTTTGACACTGTGTTTGGGTCAGTTATAATATGCCATCTTTTATCTTGCAGATTTTTGTAAGCTTGTTCAGGATTTGAGAATACAAAAGAATAATTATTATTAAGAAAATGCATCATTATAGCATCTTTTTTTTCCTTTGTATACAGCACTTCTTGAGGAACCCATCCGCCTAGATTTAATTTTCTCTTTTGAACTTCATCATTTCCGAGCAATCCGATTGCGGTAATTACTTGAGAGATTTCTAATGGCGTAGCATTCGCATCTTTTAATGCTTTTATTGAATCAGAGAATGTGCCTAGTTGATAAGGATAGATTTGTGCTAATTTCAGATCTAATGATTGTTTTTTACTCATGAGTCAAGCGAATGATAATTGATTTATAAAGTTTATGTTTATATATCACTTGATAGTGGTTATTAATAAAAGATAGTTTTTATAAAATATCACTCATTCCCATTGAAAATGATAAAACGCCTCTTAATAAAAAAAGCCAGAAAACAGCAGATTGATGATAAAGAGAGGATCATTGATGCAGAAAAGATCTATTTCATTGAAGATGTTTCTAAGGATTATCATTGCTCTGATGGTGTTTTTAGTAAGGATGATCTTAAAAAATCAGGAATAATTAAAACAAATAAGGGAAAAGAATTCTTGATAATTGAAGCATCATTCATTGATTCATTCAAAGGCATTAAGAAGCTTGCTCAGACAATTCCATTAAAGGATCTAGGATTTATACTAGCAGAAACAGGTATTGACAAAGAATCAATAATCATTGATGCTGGCTCAGGATCAGGAGGAGCAGCATGCTTCCTTGCAAGATATGCAAAGAAAGTATACAGTTATGATATTCACCCTAAATGCTTGGCTCAAGCGAAAAGTAATGCAGAATATTTCGGGATTAAAAATATCGAATTTAAACAATTAGATGCTTACAAAGAAATCCCTGCTAGAAATGTAGATTTAGTATTATTAGATCTTCCAGAGCCTTGGAGGGCAATAGAATCAGCAGATAAATCATTGAACAAAGGAGGATTCATTGTTGTGTATTGCCCTCAAATAACTCAATCACAACAATTCATCAATGAGATCATGAAAAAAGATTATCTTCATCTGAAAACAGTTGAGATCATTGAGCGAGACTGGAAGGTTGAAGGCCAGATAGTCAGGCCAAGATCATTATCGAACATACATTCCGGATTCATAACTGTTGTGAGGAAGATTAATTGAATCTGATGCTTTCCATAGGTATTCTTTCATCATCCTTCATTATAAAATTTCCATACTTGTCTATGCTCCAATCATCATTCCATTCATACATCTCAGCTTGATGCAACCTATTATAGTCTAGCTCATATCTCATAGTTCTGCCTCCGGATATGCAAACTCACAGGTTCTTCCATCAGTTGATAGAATGCATCCATATTGTTCCCAATTGCTTATTCTTTCTTCCTTCAGTTCTAGAAGTTCTTGATATTGTTGTCGTGTCATAACGATCACCTCACTATTTCATGGACAGGCATTTATTAATAGGTTGTTAAAGGATAATAGTAAGAAATATTCAGTAATAATCATGCATAAGATTTAAAAAGCAGTGATTAAATAAACAATTTCACAACACAAAAAAATCATAGATTTTGGTGTTTTGAAAGCAATTTCACAACATTTATATATTTCTCTTTGTTCCCTGATTTTGGTATAAGTTTTAATCAGGCTTATACGTTCAGCCCGACACAGAGAGTACCTGTGGGAGCTTACGGAGAATCCAAGCTTTGAACATGGGAGTTAGTGGTGCGGGCGACAAACCTGTCAAGAACCTTTTGGTTCTTGATCATGATCAGAATTGAGAAAAATTCTGACATTTTTTTCAGGGGTTTGGCAGTCGTAAAAGAGGACAGGTTCATATTCATTATTTCACGATTATTTTGTGGGTAGTTTAGTTAAATATATGTTAAAATGAGCTTGTTCTAAAACTTTATGCACTTAAAAATTTGATTAGGATGTGATTATAATGGGTAAAATTAATCCAGTAAGTTCAAAATATATAGTACATACATCAATCCAGATTGATGGAGTTGTTGATAAGCCGGATGTCATTGGCGCAATTTTTGGTCAGACAGAAGGCTTATTAGGAAGTGATCTTGAGCTAAGAGAATTGCAGAGATCAGGAAAGATTGGCAGGATTGAAGTTAATCTTGATACAAGAAGTGGAAAGACTAAAGGAGAAATAATTCTTCCAAGTTCTTTAGACAAGGCAGAGACAGCAATCATTGGCGCTGCTCTTGAGATAATTCAAAGAATTGGTCCTTGTAATGCAAAAGTCAGGGTTGAAAATATTGAAGATGTAAGAATAAGCAAGAGACAATTTGTTATTGAAAGAGCAAAAGAATTGTTAAGGACATTGACAGATGCTGTATTGCCAAATTCTCAGGAGATAGCAGAAGAAGTGGCTGCATCAGTGAGAGTCATGGAGATTACTGAGTATGGAAGAGAAAGGCTTCCTGCAGGTCCTGATATAGAGGAAAGCCAGGAAATAATTGTTGTTGAAGGAAGAGCAGATGTTATTAACCTGTTGAAGAATGGGTTCAAGAATTGCATTGCAATTAATGGGACTTCAATACCTCAGACAATAATTGAGCTATGCAAGAAAAAGACTGTTACAGTTTTTGTCGATGGAGATAGAGGTGGAAGTCTTATTGTTCAGGAGCTTTTATCTGTAACAGATGTTGATTTTGTTACAAGAGCCCCAGATGGCAAAGAGCTTGAGGAATTGACTAAAAAGGAAATACATAAATGCTTAAGAGCAAGAATTGCAGCAGAACAAGTCAAGCTGGAGATAGGTGTTAAAGACTCTCCTGAAGCAAATCATCAGCAAGAGGAAATGACTGGAGATGCATTCAGTGTAAAGAAACAGGTTAAGCCAATGGTGAATCAAAGGTCTCCACAGCCTGTTCCGCAACCTGTAAGGCCTGTACAGACTCCACCAAGACCAGTTCAATCGCAGCAACCTCCAAGAACTCCTAAAAAGCCCACCCAGAATGAGCTAGAATTCTTTAATGATACAATGGAAGACTTGATAGGGACACGAGCGGCATTTATGATAGATGAGAAATTGAATGTCCTGGGAAAGATTCCTGTATCAGAACTGATAAGCACAATCAGGAGCTTGAGTTCAGGAGTCTATGCGATAATGCTTGATGACGTAATTGATCAAGAATTATTGAATTCCGCTGAAAGAGCAAATGTAATGTTCTTAGTAGCAATGGACACAAAAGTCAAGAGCTCACGATTAACAATCATCACGGCAGATGAATTGTAAATTTTTTTAATTTCTTTTAATTTTTTTCTCAATCTATTTCTATTTTGTAGTGATAAACTATTTAAATGAGATAAAAGTTCCTATGTTATGGATGACAAAAGTGCTGCAAGCATGTTCATAAAAACCCTTAGACTAGAAGAATTCTTGTTAGGATCATATGAAATTAACAATCCGCAATTATTGAGCGAAATAGCAGTTTATAAGGTTGAAAATAAACCTATATATCCTGAACATCCTTTAACTAAAACAAAAATAAGTTTCCAAATGACCGACATATACAAATTATCTCAGTGTACTCTTGATAAAAAGATATTTGAATCCATAAATAAATCCGGGGAGTACATATCTCATGATCCCCATGAATTTTTTACTATTTGTCATGAGGATTCCTTTGACCTTGGAAACATTGAGTTTCCGATACAGACAGTTGAAGGATTACACGTTTACGGTTTTTATAAAGAAAGAAAGATGGATTTCTCCAACAAGAAATTCTTCTATACATACTTGAAGAACTGTGGCAAATTTGATTGCATAAATGCAGCATTTCTTTCTAGATTTCAACTAAATGATTTAGGAAGAGGTAATCGCTATACTGTATTATTATCTCCTATAAGTGCATTTGCTTTTAACAATGTTCTCCACCTAAATTTTTATCCTGCTTCTTATTCTAAAAGAAATGCGCCATTAGTTGCAGCATAAGTCATTAACTTTATTAAACATAATCATTTTCTATGTATCATGAAGTCTAAAGAATCCTGGAAGGTTTATGGGAATGTTTTTAGTGAGCATTCTTTAAAACTACTGTTCAAGCTCTCTAGCCAGGGATATTTTGAGGATCTAGAAAGCCCATTGTCAGTCGGCAAGGAAGCTAATGTATTTACTGCTGTCACAAAGGATCATGAAAGGATTGTTGTGAAGATATATCGATTAGAGAACTGTAATTTCAATAAGATGTATGATTATATTATCCAAGATCCAAGATATATTGATGCTAGAAGAAATCAGCGACAGATAATTTTTTCCTGGGTGCAGAGAGAATTTAGGAACTTGATGATAGCAAGAGAAGTGATTAAGGTTCCTAAGCCGATTGCATTCAAAGATAATGTAATATTGATGAGTTTTATTGGCAATAAGGATCCTGCACCAGAATTAAAAGGCCAGAAGCCTAAGGATCCGAAAAAATTCTTTGAAAAAACAATTGATAATATGAAAAAACTTTATCAGAAGGGATTAATACATGCAGATCTAAGCCCTTTCAACATATTGAATCATGATGATGAGCCTATATTCATAGATTTCTCTCAGGCAACAATGATCAATGCAAATAATTCAGATGAATTATTACGAAGAGACATCAAGAATATCTGCCATTACTTCAGGAAGTATTTTAAGATAGATGAAGCAGAAGTATATAAGAAGATCACAAACAAGTAAAAAATATGACATTGCCATGCTCGCATAGTATTCTATATCGCATTGTAAGTCGAGTTATTTGTAATCGCTTAGCATATTTAAGGCTCGCTAGATGCAAAGAAATATCTTATATTTCTTGCACAAAAAATCTAAGAGGATTTTTTTGTGGCAATGTCATTAAATTTTATATTGACTTCAAATAAGAATATTTAAAAATCCTTATACATCCTAGATCTCAATGGCAGATATGCACACTATTAGAAGAAATACTTTCATGGTTGGTTTTGCTATTGAAGGAGTTTTCTTGATCTTAGCAGTATTGTTTAAGCAGCAGTTTGTCATGGATTGCATATTCTCATTGGCTGCAATAGGATTATTTTATCTGATTGAACAAAGATATCCTTTGAATCCGGTAGTGATAGTGTTAGGCATGATGCCTCTCTTTATCCATAGTGCAGGTGTTGTTCTAGGATTTTTTTCATTTACGATATTAGGTTTAGGTTATGATAAATGGAGTCATTTCACTAATTCATTGCTTGTCACAATAGTGATATTCTATATACTTATTGCATATAGCAGGGATGATGTGATCAAGAAAGTAATTGTGGCAGGATTTGTCATGCTTGGGATTAATACTCTTCAGGAAACATTAGAATTCATCGGAACAAGATATCTAGGAATATTGAATGAAAGCCTTTTCAGCCAGGGAGATAGGTTGCCTATTGATCTGAAAAATGATTTTCAGGTTTTTGACACTTGGTGGGATATGATATTTGACATATTCGGAGTGATAGCCGCATCAATAATTATAGGAATTATCCTCTGGCTAGAGAAACATCACTACAAGCGATGGCTTATGAGAAATATATAGATTAAAAAAAATTTATACTTTTTGTTTTTTTCCGGTTAATCTTCCAGGAGGAACGTATGTTACTATCGTATTGAAATTCGGGCCTTGACGCGAGAGATAATCATAATCAAACTTGCATCTTTCTTCTTTTAGGGCACCTTCTGAAGTATAAATTTTTTGTGTCCTAGAGTAAGGATAATTTACGCCATTTCCCTGTCCTGCCAAATATGTTGTATCTATAATAATGTCTGGTTTATCTCCGGCGGTTTTATTGTATCTAATTTCGTGCATTTCAGTGACTTCTGAAAAAGATTCCTCTGCTCTCTTCTTTGTTTCCTCTAAATCTTTATCACTCAACTGTCTTCCCAAATATAATTTTATTTTATCAACGAGTTTACTCATTTTATTTCCCCCCATTTATGTTGTTACTACAGAGTAATATAACCAATATATAAATGTTTCGGTTTTTGGTGCTTGATCATCTCGAAATATTTATAAATAAGGCTTTTTTCTCAGTATTATTCCCAATATGCATTCAGTTCATTCTGAAACTGGATGTGGAACTACTTCGGTAGGAGGGCAAAATGGATAAGAAGCAAGCTTTAGATGTTGTTCATAATCTAAGAAAGGTAGCTAAACAAAGGAAATTCGTACAGGCAATAGATCTAGTTGTTAATCTCCAGGATCTTGATTTCAAGAAGCCAGAGCATCAAATAGATTTCTATGTGACAATGCCTTATAGTTCTGGAAAAAAGAAATTCATAGGAGCATTAGTTGATGCGGATCTTTTTGAAGAGGCCAAATCTGTCTGTGATATTGTTATTCCTTTGCACCAATTTGATGATTACAAGGATAAAAAAAAGGCTAAGAAGTTAGCTAAGAGAACTGATTTCTTTATTGCACAATCAAATATCATGACAAAGATTGCAGCAACATTCGGTAGGACTTTAGGTCCAAAAAACAAAATGCCTAATCCTAAGGCAGGATGTGTTGTTGCGCCAAAAACAAGCCTTAAACCATTATATGATAAGCTGCAGAAAACAATAAGAGTGCTTGCAAGAAACAAGCCAATATTGCAATTATGCATTGCAAGAGAAGACATGACTGATGAACAGGTTGCTGATAACCTTTATGCGGTGTATGATCAATTGATTCATCATCTTCCTAAGGAAAGGAATAATGTCAAATCAGTGTTCCTTAAGACTACTATGAGTCAGCCTGTAAAGGTGGAGGTATAAAATGAAATCCACCATAAGAAAAGCATCACATATTCCAGAATCAAAATTAAAAGCAGTAGAGCAATTAAGTGCATTGATAGACTCGTATCCTATTGTCGCAATACTTAATCTTGAGAATCTTCCTGCAAAACAATTGCAGCAGATGAAAGGCAAGTTAAGAAAAGAATGCGAGATAAGAATGGCCAAGAAGCCTCTCATCACACAAGCATTGAAGAAATCAGCAAAGAAAGATATTGCAAATCTTACTGAATATTTATCAGGAATGCCTGCATTGCTNNAGACATAATGCTTCCAGCAGGTCCTACACCGTTTGCTCCAGGCCCAATAATCGGAGAGCTTGGAATGCTAAAAATAAAAGCAGGCATAGAGGCTGGAAAAGTCATAATAAAAGAGGATGTGCATGTTGCAAAAAAAGGTGATGTAATAAAACCGCAATTATCTTCATTATTATTAAGACTGGGCATTGAGCCAATGGAGATTGGCCTTGATCTAGTGGCAATTTATGAGAATGGAGAAATATTGACTAAAGATGTACTTGACATTGATCAGGATGCATTTATGTTAAAGCTTCAGACAGCAGCATCAGAAGCATTGAATCTTGCTGTTGATATTGCATATCCAAGCAATGATACAATAGAATTATTGATAGCAAAAGCATTCAATGATTCAAAATGTATTGCTGTTGAGAGAGATATTTTAGCAGATTTAGTTATTGATAAAATTATAGCAAAAGCAGATGCACAGGCAGCTTCAGTTAAGAAGGCTGCTAATCTAGATTAAAAATAAATTTGGAGGTCAAAAATGGAATATGTATATGCAGCAATGTTATTGCATAAGGCAGGACATAAAGTAGATGAGAGCTCTGTAAAGAAAGTGTTAGACGCAGCAGGTGTTAAGGCAGATGATGGAAGAGTAAAAGCATTAGTTGCAGCATTAGAAGGTGTTAATATTGATGAAGCAATAAAGAATGCAGCAGTCCAGACAGTAGCAGCAGCACCAGTACATGCAGAACACAAACCTGAAGCAAAGAAAGAAGAAAAGAAAGATGATAAGCAATCAGAAGAGCAGTCTGCAGCAGGCCTAAGTGCATTGTTCGGATAAATTTTTTTTTTATTAGATATTTGTGTAGCAAATATTTTGAGGTTATCGAATGTTGAATGAAGTTGAGATCAATAAACTTATCTCAGAAATGAATTCTTTAAAGGCAGAATTAAAGAATCTGCGCTCTAAATACAATGATTTAGATAGGAAAAAAGAAGATCTCTTTAGAGAAAAGAGAAAAATCAGCTCAGACATATTCTCAAGAATAAAGAACGCTAAGGAAAATAAAGATAAAAGAAATTCATTGACAGGTGTTGTAAAGACGACAAAGATGTCAAAAGAAGAGCTTGAAAACAAGATTAATGAAATTGAGAAAGAGATTACTAAATTAAAAGAGGATAAAAAGAAGATTCTTGAAAAATTAGGTGTTGATGATCCCCAGAATCTGAAAAAACAGATCAAGCATCTTGAGTTTAAGATTGAGACAGAAGGATTAACTTTTGAGAAAGAAAAAGAAATAATGAAGGTTCTTTCGAAGATGAAGAAGCAATATGAATCAGCAAAAGATGTTGATAATATTGAGAAAACACTTCATATAAAGTTCAGGGATGTAAGAAATTTGCATCAAGAACTAGATTTGACTAAAAAGATAGTTCAGCATTCAGCAAAAGAAAGCCAGAAGCATCATGTTGAGATGATTGAATCAAGCAAAGAGATTGATGAGCTGAAATATAAAGAAGCTGAATATGAAGAAAAAATAGGAGCAATAAAAGCAGAGATCCATGCATTGACAGAGCAGCTTGATGCAAAGAATGCACAGATAGATGAAGTAAGGAAGGTTTTGCATGAGAACAATGTCCAGTTGAAAGAGGATGTTGACAAGCAGAACAAGGAAATTCTTAAGCAGAAAGATGAAGAAGTCCAGGATAAACTAAAGAAAGGAAAGAAGCTTACTACTGAAGATCTTCTAATATTGCAGAGGACAATGAAAGGTTAATATTTTTAAATCAAACACTATTTCTTAAAATATGGCCTTATACTTTATAGGCATCGGACTTAATGATGAGAAAGACATCACAGTAAAAGGATTAGGGATTGTGAAGAGATGCAAATATGTCTATCTTGAATCCTATACATCAATATTGCAGGTTCCTGTTTCTGCTCTAGAAGAATTCTATGGAAAGAAAATAATCATTGCAAACAGGGCAATGGTTGAGATCAAGAGCAATGAAATAATCAATGATGCAAAACAGGATGATGTTGCATTTCTTGTCATTGGAGATATATTCGGGGCAACAACACATTATGATCTGTTGTTAAGAGCTAAAAAAGAAAATATTAAATGTGAATTTGTCCATAATGCATCTGTGATGAATGCAATCGGCGTTGTCGGCTTAGAATTATATAAGTATGGAAAGACGACATCTATCCCATTTCCAGAAAAAGGCTTTAAGCCAGAAACATATTATGATGTCCTGAAGATGAACAAGGAGAATGGTTTGCACACATTGATATTGCTTGATTTAAGGCCTAGAGAGCAGAGATTTGTCACAGCCAATCTAGGAATACAATATCTATTGGAGATAGCTGCGACACGCAATGATAATATATTCGATGAGAACACAATGGTTGTCGGATGTGCAAGAATTGGTGGCGATTTCCATATAAAATACGGAAAAGCAAAAGATCTCCTGAATCATGACTTCGGCAAGCCATTGCATTGCATCATAGTTCCTGGCAAATTGCATTTTGTTGAAGAGGAAGCATTGAAGCAGTGGGGATAAATATATAAATCTGATAATATTCCTATAGCTTATGTTCACAGAATATGCTACTATAAGCAAGATTCTGAATAAGAATACAAATGATATAAATGATCTGTTTAATTACGGGAAGGCAAACAGTATTAATTTTGAGAAACTATCTAAAACAAGATCCTATAAAAGATCGATGCAAAGATTGGATTTGCGTAAAGCATATATGGATGATGCAAAGATAAATAAATATGCTGATTTGCAAAAGGAATTTGTCATTTAAA
>DUIB01000056.1:0-787 GCA_013330595.1 Candidatus Woesearchaeota archaeon
ATTTGAGATAAACTTTTTTTAAAATCCGTTTTTCCATCCACTCTGTGAGTGGTGGTGTCGAAGGGCTAGCGTAAACTTTTTTAGTTCTTTTTCTTAAGAATTTTATCGAGGGGAACGAAAACAATAGTAACGAGTAGTTTTATCGTTCACCCTCTGATAAAAAAAAGCTCCGAATAGCTTTAGCTATGCAGAGCTGGAATAAAAATTTTTCTAAAAAAGGTGATAACATGAGAAAAGAAAACCCCGCTAGATTTAGCTCTGCAGTCGGTGAAGCTCGGATGCATTGCGAATTTAAGATTCGCTACTGTCACAAAATTTTTGACAACGAAGTTTACAGAAATAAGATGCATGAGCTGCTTTTGGAAGCAGCTCAGCGTTACCAAATTCCCACAGGGGAATTTGGCTTTGACAGTGATCATGTTCATTTCATGGCGGATATCGGATTATACTTACGCTCAGAAGTTGCAAAACTTCTACGCGGATATATCGGGAAGAAATTTTTTGAGTATTTTCCTGAATTGAAGAAAAATAAGTGGGAAGGAGGATCATTTTGAAATTCTGGATTATGGAATCCGAGTTATTATATTGGTTCTCCAAGAAGTTTAGCAGATACAATAGCATACATTCAGAAACAGAAATATGGTTCTAAAGGACGAGGAAAAACACAATCGACACTAGATAACTTCGCATTTTAGTGCGAGCGACCTTCGCCGAAGGCGAACATACCGTCCAGTCTAGGACTGGCGGTGGTCGCGAGCATTATTTGATACGTCAGAAATACCACTCA
>DUIB01000056.1:794-21115 GCA_013330595.1 Candidatus Woesearchaeota archaeon
GCATTTGACCAGTGGTTCTTGACAAATAATAAAAAAAATTTATACTCCGCATCCTGCTGCTGTTGCAGCTGCTGTTGAGTCATAGCCAAATCCTGGTCCTGGACTTACTGCACTCAATTGGGTCTGGCATTCTGCAGATGGAGTATTCATTGCGTTGCATATTGCTGCAAGATAGCTTGCTGAATCTCTTCCTGCATTGCTTTGGACTCCATTAATGACCAGTGTAGGACTTCCCTGAACAGCATATTTCTCATTCAATGCCTTATCAGTATTGAATAACGGGAATCTTCCTGAAAGCCATGATGCTTGATCATTGAAGCTCTTCATTATGCTAAACTCTTCGTCTGATGCTGTCTTACAGGATTCAAGTGCTGTCTTGTCAATATTCAATGAAGCAATACATGCATCACTTGCAGTTGCACTTCCCTGTCCTGCCGTGTCATTAAGGAAGCATGCTAGATATGGAAGATACTTTGTGTTTTGTTCTTTTTGTATGCAATATTGTGTCAATTGTTCCTTGATTTCTTTTTCACCATGCATTGCATAGTATACAAATCTGATTTTGAAATCCACTTTATCACCTAATGTTTTTGCTGCCGGCAATATTCCTTTTTCTGATTGTGTTCCATAAGGACAATGGCTCATAACAAACAATTCAACAACAGGCTTGTCTGTTTTTGGGATATTTTCAGGTTGAGTTGGTGTAGGTGCTGCGGCCTCAATAGGCTGGTTCATGTCAATTCCTGATGGAAACAAGAATGAACCGTCCTTTCTGGCATAACTGTCGTAGATCCTTCCGGCAACATTTAGTTTTAAAGAATACATGTCACCCTCATCCTTGATAGAGTCAATGCTCACAGCCTGTCCTGGAAGCATCTTCGCTAAATATGCCATTGTTTTTGTTCTTAACTCGTCTTCTGATATGCCTGTAGTGGCGCTTATACTTGGCTTCATTAGAAATGAGACAACTAATGCAATAGCAAGTATCAATGCAATTATTCCAAATGCCCATGCTGCAGTAGCATAAGTCTTATGCTTCTTATGCTCTGAATGTTCCATATATACCTTATGTTTGCTTTTATGTTTCTTATCTTGATCCATAATATCACCTCACGATATCCCCTAGCATACCGATTTAAGACTTATTTATATATTTTATGAAAAACTTTAAAAACAAGCTCTTTTAAGGCATATTATGCTAAAAAAGATCAAGAAGAAATATCATGAAAGCTCTTTCAAGAAATCTGTAATGTCAGTAAAGAATAAGCCATTATTGCTTTTTTATATATTATTGCTTGATGCTGCGTTTTTTGCAATATTCTGGATACTTAATTATTTAGTCAATACAGCATTGCCTTCTGATCCACTATTTGTTACAAGATTCCAGTCAAGTACAATGCTATTGATAGTTATGTTTCTGCTTACTGTATTATATTTTGTAATTATCATACTAATATATTCATTCTTTAGCCTAATTATTTTAGGCAATATCAAGAAATTTGCATTCAACCATAAACATGACTTATCACTCTACAAAAGAATGTTTTTCCTGAATCTTGTCCTGTTCATAATGTTCTTTATACTTCTTGTCATATTTAACATCATATTGACATTGATAATCAATAAGAGTGTATGGATTGCTTCAATAATATTTGTCTTAATGGCATTAATAATTATTATGGCGTATGCATTCTATAATTTCAGCCATTCAGCATTCATACTGGGTCATGAGCTTAGGTCAAATCTAAAACAGAGTTTTAGGAATATATTCACAAAAAGCTATTGGGGAATTATACTTTTCAACCTAATAATTCTAGGAATTTATGTTTTAGTGTATATACTGCTTGGAGCAGCTTTTGGGGATATTATTGCAACCAATTATACACAATATGTAAATACCTCAAGTATTGTAAGTCTGGTATTGATATATGTCCTTTACACCTTCAATAGGATCTATTTCTTTTTTATTACAGAAAAAAAGCTAGGCATTAAAAAATCCTCTGCCCATGACTAAGATATCAGCGCCAGCATCAATTATCTTTTTTTTATTATCATTGTTGACGCCGCCATCTACCTCTATGGCAAATCTTAATCCTTTCTTCTCCCTGATTTCTTTTAGCTTCCTTATCTTGCGCAGAGATGTTTCTATGAATTTTTGTCCTGGAAGTCCTGGATAAACAGACATTATTAGAACAAGATTTATTTTGTCAAGATACTTCAATTCACTTAATGGAGTGTTTGGATTTATTGATATCCCTATGAATTTATGGTTTTTCTTCAGGAATTCTATTGTCTTTGGAAAATCATGCTTGATGATCTCATTATGGAATATGAACATGTCAGCTAATGGAAAGAAATCCTTAAGATATTTCTTATAATTCAACACCATGAAATGAGCCTCTTTTTTCTTTAAGCATTTGATCTTCCTTATTTCAGAAGGCTTAAAACTTTTTTGCTTGACAAATTTTCCATCCTCTATATCCAGATGGAGAATGTCAAATTCCGAGTCTTTCTTTGCAAGAGCATCATTGATATCCTTGATCATCTCCTCTGTTTTCTGCTTATTCTTCTTTGCATCAAAATAAAACCCTAGTATTGAAGCTGAAATGCGTGTCATGATATTCTTGTTCTATGTATATTTATTAATTTTATGGCAAAAGACTTGTGTAAACATTAATTAATAAAATTTTTATATTACCGATCAACTAATCATGTTATGAATCACATTATGGGCTTTATTGCTTCTGATCATAGAGGCTACTGGCTTAAGGATTATATTAAATGGAAGCTGTCATTGATTGATCTTGGAACTTTTTCAGATAGAAAGCTTGTTGATGAAGTGGATTATGCAAAAAGGCTTGTCAAGTATGTTAAAGAGCATAAATGTTATGGAATACTCATTTGTGGGTCTGGATTTGGCATGGATGTTTCAGCAAACAGGCATAAAGGGATAAGGGCATGCATCTGCAGAAATGTTGTGGATGCTGAATGGGCTCGAAAGCATGTTGATGCAAATGTCCTTGTCCTTGCAGCAGAATTCACCAAAGGCAGGCAGGCAGAAAAGATCGTTGAAACATTCTTCAAAACTAAATTCTTAGGATTAAACAGGTATAAAAGAAGAATAAAGAAGATGGATAGATAAAATTTTTAATTCTATAGTGATTACCCTATTTTATGGATAAATTGAATTTCAGGATTGAACTGGACAACATCCTTACTCCATCAAGAGAAACATTATTTGATTGGTATAATTCTAAACATAATGCATCATATGATTTCAATAAAGTGAAAGAGCATGATCTATTGATTATTTTTAACATACAGAGACCAGAACTCATAAAGAATATGCAAGAATTTTACAATTCCGATGAGTTTAGATTAATCAAGCCTTATGAAGAAGCTGTTGAGTTAATTAAAATAATTAAGCCATTTTCTAATTTAAATATAGTCGTTGAAAGGCCTAATATTAAGATGCTGGATTCCATCTCTTTTATTGAAGAGTATTTTGGTAAACTTAAAAACACGCGGTTTACAAATCCTTATGACCCAAAAAGTGTAGGTTTAACTAAAAACACCTGGGACAATGAATGGAAGATTGATTTAGTCGTTGAGCATGTATTGTCAGAGGCAATGCAAGCAAAAGAAGATAGAAGGCATGTAATCCTTCTAAATAAGCCCTATAATCAGTCTGAAGAAGTGGGTGGAATAATCAGAGTCAATGATCATAAAGAAATGCTAGAAAAGATAATGGATTATAGGAATATTGGAGAGAATGAGAAGAGTCTTTAATTTCCGTTCTTTCTTCCACCGAACATTTTTGCGAGAACATTATCCATCTGTGCTTTTTGCTCTGGTGTTATTTTAGTTATTCTGTTCCTAGGGTCTTTGTCATATTTACCATTACTGTTTGAATTCCCATTACTGCTATTGCTATTATTAATACTATTATCCTCTACTTTATTCTCTTTTGCAACATGATTGATCTCCTGCATAATATCATTTATTTCCTTCACATCATGGGCTGTCTTTTCCTTGAACATCAATACATCTGTACTGTAATTAACAATATTCTCTGCTGTCAATCCAAATTTCTCAAAAAGTTCATCAGGCTTGCCTGATTCTCCGAACTTATCATTAATGCCGAGTATTTTTACAGGAATCTTTGATAATGATAATGCTTCACTCACAGCAGATCCTAAGCCACCATAAATAGAATGTTCTTCTACTGTAACAACTGCCTTGCATTTACTTGCATATCTCAATAATAGATCCTTGTCCAATGGCTTTATAGTATGCATATTCATTAGACATGCACTGATATTTTTTTCACTTAACAGATTTGAAGCCCTCAATGCCTCTGAAACCATCATTCCACATGCAACAATCAGGACATCATTGCCTTCTCTTACAATATTTGCTTTCCCTAAATTAAACTCTGAAAATTCATTTGTTATGACAGGCCATGGCTCTCTTGAAAGCCTTAAATAACAAGGCTTGTTAATCTTCAGGATTGCATCAAGAGCCTTTTGCGCCTCTAAAGCATCTGAGGGAATAACAACAGCAAAATTGGGCATAGTCCTAAAAACAGAAATATCCTCTTCACACATCTGACTCACGCCATCCTGTCCTAAACTAATCCCTGAATGGTGTCCAATGATCTTTACATTAGAATTATTAATCGCAATTAATCTAATCTGATCATGACCTCTTAAACAGAATGCGCTGAAAGTGTTTGTTAAAGGAATCTTGCCTTGTATTGCAAGACCATTAGCCATTCCAAACATGTCCTGTTCAGAAATCCCTACTTGAATAAATCTTTCAGGATGCTTATCAGCAAATTGCTTGACTCTTGATGATTCACCAAGATCAGCTGTCAGTACAACAATCTTATCATTATCAATCTCTGATAATCTTCTTCCATATCCGTCACGGGTTGAGATTTTAGATATCATTTCTCATATCCCTCTTCACCCAATTCAGAATTTTTATTTTCAGATTCGTAATCTCCAAATTCATCGTCAGAAAATACGGATTGATTTTTAAGTTTTCTCATTATGGTGAACACAGATTGCGCTCCTGCCATAAACATCTGCTCTGCAAGCTCTTTCTTTGAAAGATCTCTCATTTCATCCTTATGCCTCTTCCATAAATCAGGAAACATCTGTTCAACTTTATCCATCACCATATCAAACATACTGTCAAGATCATCATCAGAAATCTCAATATATGAATCTAGTATTTCCTCGTCTGATAACTTGTCTGCTTTTCCTAGCTTAACACAGTCTATGCAAATAAATATTTTTGAATTCTTCGAGCTTTCAGGACAATCTATCTCTTTATTGCAAAATGTGCATTTTATTTTTATCATCTCTTCTTCATAAATATCAGTATGATATTTGCTGTTAAAGCATTTGTCGCACATATGATCATGCCAGTCCCTGTTATGCGCCGAAATTTTCTCACCGCATTCTTTGCAGTCATAATTCATATCTTCATTGTGTTCCATGTGAATTGTTTTCTTCTTCTCTTTAATGGTTTTAGGATCCATAGTCTCTGAAAAACATCCTTTTGCCCAGATGCTGTCTTTCTCATCGAAATCATCATTATTGCCTTGTTTCATTTTTCAGATATTCTTTAAATATTTTTAGGTAGTCATCCATGTAATGCACACTCCCAGAAATTCTCTGGATTATTAAGCACAATGTTGTTTTTAAGCGCTTGTTTTCCAACATTCTCTGATTTCTCTCGGAGCATTTCAATGAATTCAGTGTTTTTTATGAATATCGGATTTATCTTTTTTTTGAATAACAATTCGTATTTGGAGAGAGAAATACTTTTGTTTCCATTCTTATTAATGACAAGTATGTCTATATCTGAGGATTGTCTCTCGCTTCCCTTGGCGTAGCTTCCAAATAGCACAACTATATCTTTTGTATCTAGTTCTGACGTTATCTTGCTTATTATAGGATTTTTCTTTAGATATTCTTTCTTCTCTTCTTCTGAGCTTATAGCAAGATAAGATTTTATTGAAGGATTATCAGTATTTAGTGCAACTGTTTTGGATTTTCCCACTAATTCTTTAAACACTAGATCATCCATTCCTTGGAGTGTTCTGTAAAAAGTCGCATAAGGAATTTTAAGGATTAAGCTGAGTTTGTGCATAGTAAATGCTTTTCCCATGTTTTTCCCCAAATAGTTTATAATCTTAAGCTTATTATCCATTTTTAGATAACATTATCCATTTATGATATATAAATTTATCTATTTACTGAATTATTTCACCATCGGTATAGCGTGAATTAATAATCTTGTGACTTTCTCAATATTTTCTTCAAATGTTTTCATTACAGCTTCCCATGTTACAGGCTCTTCTCCGATTTTCCAACTATCATAATCAGTTGACATTGCTATAGCAGCATAAGGAATGCTTAATTCATTTGCTAATATAGCTTCGGGAGCGATAGACATATTGATGATATCTGCACCCCAAGATCTGAACATATGGCTTTCAGCTCTTGTTGAGAATCTTGAACCTTCTATTGTTACGACAGTTCCGTTCTCATGATGTTTTAATTTCAATTCCTTACAACCATTAATCAATATTTTTCTTAACCCTGTATCAAATGGATCAGCCATAGATGAATGTATTGGCTTATGGGGCTCAAATGTTTTATGATAACTAACATCCCTTAATCTTGTGAAATCAATGAATTGGTTAATGATTACTAAATCTCCTCTTTCAATCTCTTCTCTTAAACTGCCTACTGCAGTTGTTGCAATAATATGCGTGCAGTCCTGTTGTTTTAATGCATAGATATTTGCCTTGTTATTTACAAATGTTGGTGGTATTGTGTGTTCTCTGCCATGTCTTGAAATAATCACAACATCTGTGTTTCCTATTTTTCCGATTTTTATTGGAGAGCTCGGATTTCCATAAGGTGTTTCCACATGAATATCCTTTGCATCTTTCAAAATGTTCGGATTGTCTAATCCTGAACCGCCAATAATGCCTATCTTAACCATCTTCCAATTCCTTCATTGCTTTTTCATATTCTTCTTTGTTTGGAGCTTTGCCATGCCATTCTGGCTTGTTTTCCATGAATGAGATGCCTTTGCCTTTGATTGTATCAAATATTATTATTACATTTTCGTTTGAAATCCTCAATGCATCATCAAATGCAGTCACTATTTTTTCATAGTCATGGCCATCAATCCTTATTACCTTATATCCAATATCAGTCAATTCGTGATCAAGATTTTTCAATTCCTTAATGTCATTAACATAACCATCAAGCTGTATTTTGTTGTTGTCTATCATTATTATGATATTGTTTAATTTGTATTTAATGATTGTCTCTAATGATTCCCATACCTGTCCTTCATCTAATTCACCGTCGCCAAGCAAACAAAACACTTTGGCTTTATTCTTGTCAAGCCTTAAGCCAAATGCAATGCCTGCACTTATTGATAATCCTTGTCCTAGACTTCCTGATGTTGTCTCCATTAAGTCAAATTTTGATTTATCTGGATGTCCTTGCAATCTTGAATTTAGCTTTCTGAAAGTCATGAGTTCAGAAACATCAAAATATCCTGATCTTGCTAGCAGGGAATAATACACAGGACAGGCATGGCCTTTGCTTAAAATAAATCTGTCTCTTTTTTCATTTGAAGGATTTTTAGGATTATGATTCATGAAATTAAAAAATAAAACAGTGAGAAAATCAGCAGCACTCAATGATCCTCCAGGATGTCCAGAACCTGCATTGTATATCATAGAAATAATATCTTTTCTAACATCACTGGCTATTGCCCTGAGCTCTGCAGCATCAGAAATCTTATTCATAATAAAAAGGAAAGCTGATGATTTATATATTTAGTGGTAAATTTTTTAAATAAAGAGTTTTATCCAGGCAATATGCTTATAAGGAAGTATGCTGCAAAAGACAGAAAGGCCGTTGAGAATATCCATTTTAAGGTTGGCATTACAGCATATTCCATGAGCAGGAATCCTGAAAATAAGAAGACTTATTCTAAATTAATAGAGTATCATGTTACTAAAGAGCCAGAGAGCTGTTTTGTCTTAGAGAATGATGGCAAAGTGGCCGGATATCTGGTTGGTTGTTTAGATGATAGGAATTATAAGGATGTTTGGATTACTGTAAAAGCCTGTAGTGATTTTTTATTTAGATATTTTAAATTGAACAAGAAAGACAGAAGGTTTTTTTATTGTCAGATAAGGACATTTTTTACAGCATTATTAGGAATAACACCAGAGTTTAGGGTCAAGAAGCCAAAGAATGCGGGACATCTTCATATGAACCTATTGCCAGAGTGTCAAGGAAAAGGACTTGGATCATTGCTAATAAAAAGATTCTTGAAATATGCGAAATCCAAAAAAGTTAAGGCAATACATGCAGATGCTATTGAAGCATCTTTCGGTAATAACAAGAATTTCTGGATAAAGAATGGCTTTGAAATATACAGCAGAGAAGAGACAAGATTCTGGAAAGACATATATCCAAAAGAGAAGATGTATATTGTATGCTATTATAAAAAATTATAAAGTCTCTAATTCTTCCTCTGCAAATTTCTTTACAGCGCAAAGAAATATTATTTCTTGCGCCCCCAAAAAATTCTATAATGTTTCTAATTCCTCCTCAGCGAATTTTTTGATGGCATCGAAGTTCTCTACAATCATCTTTGCTTTTGCTTTTCCGAAACTGAATGGATACTTATCATCTTCAGATCTCTTAAGAATTATTAGCTTGTTTCCCTTATATTCACCGTATTCTATCATTTTTGCCTCCGGCTAAAATGCAAGAAATACAGGGTATTTCTCTGCATGTTATCACCTAACATAGCAGAAAAATCAGGTATTTTAAAAGTTAGTCATTTTATAATACCTAACTAACAATATTTATATATATTATTATAATCCTCTCTCTGGGGTGTATGATTATGGATGAAAGACCATCTTGGGATGAATACTTCATGAATATTGTCAGAGAGATAGGCAAGAGAGGAACATGTGATAGGGGAAGGACAGGGTGTGTTATTGTGAAAGATCATAGGATCCTTGCAACTGGATATGTTGGAAGCCCTCCTGGATTAAAGCACTGCGATGAACTAGGGCATATATTAAGAAAGGTTACTTATGAAGATGATTCAGAGCATATGCATTGTGTAAGGACAATTCATGCTGAACTGAATGCAATATGTGCAGCAGCAAGATTCGGCATATCATTAGAAGGAAGCACTGTCTACATGAAACTTGAGCCATGTGAGGCATGTACAAGAGCACTGATTGCAGTAGGAATAAAAAGAGTTGTCTGTGAAGGCAAGTATCATGGGGCAAAAAGAACATTAGAGATGTTCAATGAAACAGGAATAAAAGTCGAATACCTAAGTGATGAAGTGATTGAATATAAGGATCAGAAAGTGAAATAAAATATCTTTTTGATATTATTTATTATCAATTGATAATTTTTATTATCATAGAATCCCTAATTTACCTTCCTGCTCTTTTATCTTTAATGTCGTCTTACATCAATCTTATTCCGTCTTTCTTTATCTCTAGAATTAGCTTGTTCTTCTTATCTTCAAATTCTTTTAAAGTGTAATAGTGTGGCTGTATTTCCTTATAGTATCTTTTTTCTATATTATCGATGGTTTTTGTGATATCAAGTTCAAGAGATGTGTTCTTCTTTTTGAGGATTATTGCAACATCAATATCTGATGATTTGTTGAATGTCCTTTTTGCGTATGAGCCGAAGAAATAAACTGCTGCAATGTCTTCCATGTCAATATTTGTAATCTCATATATGAAATCCCTTAAAATATTCAAGATTCGGAAATCAGGATTGTTCATGGAAGATTTCTCTTGTCTTATCACATCTAAAATGAATGCGTTATAAGGATTGTTCATGTTCATCTTGTAATAATATTTATTTCCTATGTGTTCAGATATTATTATTTCGAATTTTTCCAGAAGCATCAGGAATTTAGTCAATACCTTATTGCCTAAATTTGTCAGTTCATGTATTTCCTTTCTGCTTACTGCTTTTCCTGGGGCTTCGCTTAAAACAAATAGTATTTTCCATGAACTTCTTGTTCCCAGGCATATGTCTAGCATCATTTTAGTAATCCCCATATGAGTAGGATATATGGTTTTACTATCTCATCTAGAAAATAACTTGATTTCTGTGCATTTATGTTCGTCTTGATATTGAAATCTTGAGTATAATACTGTGATTTGCCTCTTTCTTGCTTTTCCCTCCTCAACAAAATTGGAAGGGCTCTCTCTTTTAATCTCTCAACATTATAATAAGTTGTTTTTGCTTCTCTTAGCAATCCTAATAGTTTCTCTTTCAATTTTTTATCAATTATTGCTTGCTCTAATATATCTAAGGTTTTCGAATGAATATCCGGACTTGATACTTTGATATTGAATTTTTCTGCAAGGAAAAGCTTTGTGATGTCATGCATTGCATAATACCCTGATATAATGCTCCACCTAGGGAAGTCAATGATATTTTTCTCTGAATGCCTAAGATCTTCTTTGTATGCTAATTCGTGGAATTCTATGTAATTGTTCTTCTCAGTTGCAGGCAGCAACTCCCAATTGTTTGATGCTTCTTTGTTCATAATCCACCTTGGTGCTTTCTATATACTCTTATTTATAAAGATTTCCACTTAAGTGCTAGATTCTGAGCACTTTAGTGCTATTTGGTCATTATCCAATAATTAAGAAATAGGATTTATTATAAATATCCTGCGGGTGGTTGTCCAGTGTCTATTGAATCCCTGGTTTATCTTCTTGTGCTTTCAATAAGTCATTTCAGGATATACGGCTCTACATTCACAGCAATTGGTTGTTTTCTGGACATTTTAATTAGTATTACTCCTCTGGGAAAAATTCCCTATTAAAACAGGCATCGCACATTCCATTATGCCAATCTTTGTTATGTGCTGAAATCTTAGCCTTGCATTTTGAGCAGTTGAAGTTCATCTCTTCATCATGCTTCATGTGGAAAGTGCGCATTTTGGCTTTCATATCTGCTGGACCTAAAGTTTCAGCGAAAGAGCCGTCTGACCAAATGCTTGGCTCTTCTACGTCCTTTCCGTCGAGCGTTTTTTGTGTCATTTTGGCACCCAGTATCTTGTTCTGCCGTCAATCTTAAAAAGTTTGTGAAGTTCTTTGTTTATTTTATCAATATTAATTTTTTCAAAGTCAAAATTCTCACCAAGCCATTCAACGATTCGTTTTTTGTATTCTTTATGATTTTTATTTTTCTTGATTTTTTGAAGTTCATAATATCCTCCTATACTTCCACAGTCTTCTGGTGGGCAGGCACGCTCACCTGCTAAGCAAAAAGGGATAAATGGCGCATCACTGGAATCTAGAATCTTTTCGACAATCAATGTATGCTCCCAATTGTCTCCGAAGTCATAAGCATAGTTAAACTTCTGTTTTTCTGAATTAATGAGTAAATTTATTTTTGTTTTTAAAGTATACTTTTGTATGGGTTTGCTTTTCTCCTGTTCTTTAAGAATCTTATTTAATTTATTCACATCTAAATTGGCTGAGTCATTCTTCATCTTTGTCTGCTCAAGCATTTTCAGGAATTCAGGGGATTGAAATAATTTCTTGAAGCTACTCTCTGCAAGGTTATGTCCTTCTTCATCGGCAGAAATACGCACATCACTAATCTGAAATTCAAACATATGATAGTTGTCCCAGCCCATAACTATTTGGATTGTATCATGCAACTCTTGAAACGTGATGTCATCTTTAATAAGAAACCTGCGCCAAATTTTAGGAGTTATCTCTTCCAAAGTTATTTTAAGCTGAAGTATTCTTGTCATGGATCCATCCCTTCAATGGTTTTCAATTTTGTTGTTAATACAATGATTTCTTTTATAGTCCTTATTTTTTCAAGCAGGTCTTGTGGTACGAGCCTTTCTATGTTTTCTTTTGGGTATGTTATCTTCTCAATCTTTTTCAGACATAAATCCATTAGTTCATTAGTTATCGTGTCTGCGTGTTTTTCTATCATTGCCTGCTTTATAGTCTCTTTCAACTCTTCCTCTCTTTTCTGCAGCGCCATAAGCTCTCTCTTTATGTTGTAATATTCCTCAAGAGTATCTTTGTCTACAATGCCGACATCTGTCGCTGGCTTGTATGTTGTGGAGTAGAAACGTTGGAAATCAAGAGAAATTGTTTCTTTAGTAATAACTGCTTCTCGCCCTTTTTCTGTGAGAGCTACAACAACCATTGCAAAGCTTATCCCAACATTGACCTCTTTTAGATATCCTTTCTCTATTAATTGGGATAAAAGGTCTTTTGCCTGCTGGATGGTGAATTCCCCTAACTCATGCCACACTATCTTAGAAAGATTATTCTTTCCATAATTGATTTTCAGATTGCTGATAAACTCCAAGATTTGCAGTCCTGTCTTATTTGTGAATGTAGTCATGCTGTTCCTTCCTATAGATATTTCTTCTTATCGAAATCATTCGGGATTTTATATGTGCTGCTGATGTTTTTTGCAGAGACGATTCGGCTTACTCTGAATTTTCTTATCGCCTTGCGAAGATGGCAATATGCTATGGCATATTTGCTGTTTTTGTAATAGATATCTATATCACGTTTGATGGCTTCACCAGATTCCATGTCAAAATATCCTATCTGCAATGTGGTCAGTCCGTTAAAGGCCTTTTCAATCTTCCGATACACTGCTTCATCGATTTGGTTGTTAAACGAGTCATATCTCCGGCGTAAAATGTCTTTTTTTGCATTGTTGGCCTCTTCCTTAGGCAAAAGCGATTCGATCTTTTTCAAAAGAGGCTTTAGGCCTGTCTTGTCCACCAGAGGTTCATCATAATAATCATTCTCCCATGGTTCTGAAGGATTTATAAGCAGCCCTTCATCATATGTCTTCAATACATGATATATTTTCTTAAGCTCTTTTTGGCTAAGTTCCATTTCATCCCTGCAGTGATTATGCCGCTCAGTACCCATATTGCTTAGGTGCATCTCCATGACTCCCTAAAATTGATGGATATCTTTTATTTTTGTCTATACTATCGAATCCGACTACTTCTATTTCAAACTTGTGCATATCCCCAAAATCGAAGAGGTATGCAAATTTCTGTCCTCTTGAAAAGCCGAAAAGACCCACTTTTGCTTTGTCGGCTGTCTTTCTGCCTTCAGATTCATGTGGGCAAGTGTATTCTGCATCAAAGTCCCCTTTGAACTTATTATCCATAAAAAAGGAGTATAAGTGATCATTGCACCATCCAATGGATTCCTGGATTGAATCATGCAAATCTTTTAAGGTGTTTGTGGATTTTAGCTCGATCTTTCTCCAGACACGTTTTTGGTAATAAAATTTTACCTTGAATATTATAGTCTGGCCCGGATCAATATTTGCAGGAATAAATGGCATACTTATGGCCTTGATTTCTAACACATACTTTTTGAGGGATTCTATAATTCTATCTATCTTCTTCCTCTTATCAGGGTGTCTTAGAGGGAGTTTTTCAATATCCTCAAGTTCTGCCATCAACTCAAAGAATCTTCTGCCCTTATTTTCTGGAAGAGAGAACAAGAGTAAATCAAAATCATAATCAGCATATTTCTTCATATTTTTCTGTATTTGATTCAACACAGGTACAAGCCTCTTGCCTGCTTCCAGTATGAAATCTTCATCACTTATATCAGGAAACTCCTGCTTTACCTCCTCTGAAACTTTTCTGGAAAGAATCATTCTATCTATGAATATCTCAAGTTGTTCTATTAGTTTAGTGAAATCTTTGGTCCTAATGCCGAAACATCGCGCTAAGTCAAGATTTGCATCATATAGCTTCAATACTTCTTTTGCAGAGTTTAGTTTTACCATTTCAATCATTCCACCTTATTGTTTCAAGTATCTTATGAACCGCTATATCAAGATGCTCCTTTTTCTCTATTTTCATGATGCCCTTGATTCCTCTGAGCTGATTGTATCTTGTGAAAACGTCATTATCAAAACCATTGACGTGTATCTTCTTCTTTTTCCTTCGATCATATCCTTTGGAGAGGGTGAATAAGTCATCATTATTGACGTGCAATAGTTCATGTATAATAATATTCTGGACTAATTCTTTCCGCAATGCAATATTTGCAATCCTTTGCAATTTATCATTTATGAAAATAGCATAATCTTTTGGTCGCGATTTTTTCTCTTTTATCTGTGTTTCTTCCCCTAAAAGAAGCGCCTCAGGGTCAAAGTCTAATTTTTTTTCTATGTTTGCAGAGACATAACCAAGCGTTTTGGGCGAGATCTTCTTGTATGAAATTTTTAATTTCTTTCTCTTCAACTCAGGGAAGACCAAGAGGCACTCCTTCATCCATTCATTGCATTCATCTGCAGTTATGATATTATCTTTCATTTCTGGCTATCCCCAATAATCTTCTTCTCTTCTTATTCATCTTTCTTATTCTTAATAAGCTTTTTCGTCTTTTTTTCAGGTTCAGAAAGATAGTTCTTTTTTGATGTGATTGGACGACCTAATTCTTTTTCAGCTTCTATCCTGGCATTTCCTGCGACTTTTCCGCCTCTTTTTGCTACGTCTTTGCTTTTATCAAAAGTTTCTGGTTTTTCATCTTGTGACAGTTCTGTTGTCATGCGTTCACCAAGCATTGTAAAAATTAGCTCTAAATCATTCATATGATCTCTTAGATTGGCTTTTGATTGCTTTGGCAGATTTTTGAATTCTTTGTACTTACTAGGGGTCATTCCAAAAGTCGCTTTAGATATTTCTGCTGTGAGGATTGCAAAATCTCTTTTTTCTTCAATGCCTCTTTCTTTCCATTCATCAGTCAGATTTTGCCTTATAGCGATACCCCTTAATCGCTTATCAATCCAATCTTTAGGATAGCCCTTTGCAGAGTAAATTTCCTTCATTCTTTCCTGTGCAAGTTCAGGATTTTCTATTTCATCAATTCGTTCTTTTCCTACTTCTGCCAGCCACCTTTTGAAAGGTTCAGCATTTTTACTTGGAACTGATTGAATAAGACGAAAGACATCTTTTGTGTTACCTGCAAGAACCCGTCTATTTTTGCCAGTTTCAGTCAGCATTTCTACATGGGGACAATCTGTCCCTAGGTAGCTTCCAAGCTCTTCATCTCTTTTACGCAATTTTTTCAGATAATCAGTAGGATTAGCACTATCTGTTAAAGCTTTGATAATATCAACTAAAGAATAATGCCACTCATCCTTAAACCAAGCTCTTCGGATTTTCTTGCTCTGAAACACAACGAGTGCTTTGTCTGATTTCATTTCAAGCTATCCTCAATAATCTTCTTTTCCTCTAGCTCTTTTTTCATGAGTGTCTCAACTTTTCTAGAAAGAATCATGTCATTCTCTTCACAGTATTTTTTGTATTTCTCGTATATTCTCTCGTCGAGACTTAAAGCAAAAGTTTTTCTCCCCATATGAGAACATATAAACTCATATATTTATAAATTTGTCGCAAACATATCCCTTCTTATGCTCTTAGATTTGACATGCCCAGTGAAGAACTATTCAGGTTTAATTCCTAATCTTTTCTCTACTTCAGCAACATTAAGAGTTGCTTTAATGACAGTATCTGCATTAAGCGATATACTGTCGATTCCACACTCAACAACGAACTGCGTCATCTCCGGATAATCTGATACACATTGTCCACAGATCCCTATCTTTCTATGATACTGTTTGCAGTCTGCAATGACTTTTCTCAATAATCTCTTGACTGCTTCATTTCTTTCATCATAGATGTGTGCAACGATTTCAGAATCTCTATCAAGTCCAAGAGTCAATTGTGTCAAATCATTTGATCCAATGCTAAATCCGTCGAATATCTCTGAGAATTGATCTGAAAGAATTACGTTAGAAGGAATTTCGCACATCATATATACTTGTAATCCATTCTCTCCTTTTTTTAATCCATGTTTTTCCATTTCATATAATACTTTCTTTCCTTCATCAATTGTCCTGCAGAATGGAATCATTACTTTAAGATTTGTCAATCCGTATTCATTCCTTACTTTCAATATTGCCTTGCATTCAAGTGCAAACCCATCCTTATATCCTGGAGAATAATAACGTGATGCGCCTCTCCAGCCTATCATTGGATTGTCTTCTTTTGGCTCATATGCTTTTCCGCCGATCAAATTTGCATATTCATTTGTCTTGAAATCTGAAAATCTTAGTATTACATCTTTTGGATAAAATGCAGCTGCAATCATCCCAATGCCCTGAGCAAGCTTGTCAACAAAAAACTTCACTTTATCATCATATCCAATAGATATCTTATCAATCTCCTCTTTTATTTCAGGTGATTGTGAATGGTAATTCAATAATGCTAATGGGTGAGCCTTGATATAACTCATTATGATAAATTCCTCTCTTGCTAATCCAACACCTTCATTTGGTATAAATGATAAGTCAAAGACCTCTTCGGGATTTCCGCAATTCATCATGATCTTTGTCTTTGTCTTAGGAAGATTCTGCAGATCAACTTTTTGTATCTCAAATGATAATATTCCATCATAGACGTTTCCTGCATCTCCCTCTGCACAGCTTACAGTAATGTTTTGTCCTGTCTTGATTTTTTCTGTTCCGTCAATTGTTCCGACAACACAAGGAATTCCGAGCTCTCTGGAGATTATTGCTGCATGGCAATTATTTACAATTATAGGTGTATATTGCCCTGTAAATACCAAGTAATTATGGTTGTCTTCAACAGTGATGTTGTAGACATCTGTTTCTTTGCAGTTTGATATCTGATTAGTCCTTAATTGCCTTAAATCTGAGTTAAGCAGCTTATTTATTTTTTCTTTCATGTCTATATCGATTTTATATTCTCTTAATTCCTTGTCGCTTATCATCAGGTTCTTTTTTCTTCTATTATTAATGCTTGATCCGTGATTCTTCTGGGAGAATATTTGCTTTGCGTTAAAGAATCTGGTTGCCTGCATTTTTCTCTGTGAACTTCCCTTGATTCTTTTTGTATATCTTAAGATATCATCTATTTTTTCCACAATTTGTATATTATATATATTTCTGTTATTTGTGACCTGTGGAACTATCCCTAATCTTAGGCATCCAACAATTACAGATTGCGCCAACCACTCTTTTGATATGTATATGTGAATTCTATTTGATGTCTGATTAAATGATCCGTCACCATCAATTACGCCTGCTAAAAAGTTATATATGAATTCTGTATCCACACTAAGCAGCGTATTCATCAGAAGTGCTTGCTCTTCTTTTAATTCATATGCTACCTGTTTTGAAAACATCCTATATGCATTGGCGTTTCCGGATACTTTGCTTCCTCTGATATATCCTTGGCTGGTAGGTTTTGATTGTATGCTTACATCTTTATTATATAATTCGCTGAAATTTTTTATTACTGCGGATATAAACTCTTTCTTATCTATAGTAGGTTTTTGCACAAACACAACTTCTCCACGTGTTCTGGATGTATATATGTGGCCGTCGGTGCTGACTGCTCCTAATGTATATGCTAATTTCTTATTTTTTTCTGTTATTGTGTTTAGTCCGGGTATAAATTGTGCCACACTTACACACTCCTCATTTAAAATCATGTCCTTAATTTGTGTGTCTGCAATAAGTCCATCACGTATATTTATCATTTTGTGGTCTGGAGTTAATTCCAAAATATTATTTTCTGCTCTTCCTGTTTGTGATACTAGGATTTTCATGGTATCAGATTTCTTTTTCATTGCAGCAACTATCGGCTTCCATTCGATCTTTAATGTATTCCTATTAAGTGAAGGCACTTTTAAATGACTGTGGTCTGGATAATAATAAACATCTTCCATTGTCATAAATCCTATGTTTGTAAGTATTTTTGTATTTCCTGCAAAACATGTCCTTCCACCACGATTAGTCACTATCGCTGATGCGATCTTCATTATCGGCTCCCAGTCAGGATCAGTCATCTCTGTCACAAGCACCTGTCCTTTCCTGAATTTTCCGATATCATGGACATTCTTTATTACATTAGCTTCTCCGCTTCCTATCCTTTCACCGACTGATTTTCCTTTTACAATGATATTTCCTTTTTGTTTCAAAATATAAGTCTCAAGGACATTATGATTCTTCTGGCTGACAACTGTCTCAGGCCTTGCCTGGACAATAAAAAGTTCTCCTGTTAGGCCGTCTTTTGCCCATTCCATATCCATAGGCTTGAAATGTCCTGCCTTCCAAGAATAGTGGTCCTCAATAATACATGACCATCTTGCAAGTGTCAAGACTTCATCATCATTCAAAACAAATTTATCCTGCTCTGATTTTGGTACAGGAATATTTTTTACAGGCTTATTGCCTTCATGACTATAAATCATCTTTAATTCTTTTGAGCCGATCTTTTTATTTATGATTGGCTTGAATCCCTGCTTTAATGTTGGCTTGAAAGCATAATATTCATCAGGATTAACAGCACCTTGTACAATATTCTCTCCCAGGCCCCATGAGCCTGTTATGAATACCACGTCTTTAAAACCTGATTCTGTATCAACAGAAAACATCACGCCAGAGCATGCAAGGTCGCTTCTTACCATTTTCTGTACACCAACACTTAATGCGATGCTGAAATGATCAAACCCTTTATCAACCCTGTATGATATTGCCCTGTTTGTGAATAATGATGCAATGCATTTCTTCACAGCCTCAAGAATCTGGAAATCTCCTTTGACATTCAAGTAAGTCTCTTGCTGTCCTGCAAAGCTTGCATCTGGAAGATCCTCTGCAGTTGCACTAGAACGAACTGCAACATCAGTATCAAGCCTTTCTCTGCTGTATGCACCGCATAAATCCCTGTATGCAGCTAATACTACAGACTTTAATTCAGGAGGGAATTCTGCTCTTAAAATTGTATCTCTTACTTTTTGTCCTCTCTCAGAAAGATTCTGCATATCATGAGTGTTCAGATCAGAAAGGATTTCTTTTATTCTCTCTTTTATTCCTGCTTTCTCAAGAAAATATCTGTATGCGTATGCTGTTAGGGCAAATCCGTTTGGAACCTTAATGCCTTTACTTGTAAGATTGACATACATCTCTCCAAGACTTGCATTTTTTCCGCCAACAAAAGGAACATCCTCAATACCTAATTGATCAAACCAAAGAATAAACATTTCACCCTTATTCATCCGCATACCTCTCTCATATATCAATAAATATCGCTATGGCTTAGAAAAAAGCATACTCACCCCTTTTTCCCAAGCCATTTATTATGATACAACAAAAACCCGCTGGAGAATATATAAATGTTTGTTATTATTGAGAAGTTGATAATGGTTATCCTTTTCTATCCTGTCTAATTTTTTGTATCCGCAAGAATCGTTAAATAATCTGAGAATGTTTGTGGGCTTGCCGAGTTTTTTATTGAAGGCAGTATTGAGATTAATTTTCCAGATCCTATAAAGCTGTGTGTGTCACCCTTTCTTTCTTTGAAAAATGCTACTGTTGTTCCGATCGGCGTTAAGTCTAAATTACTGTTTGTGAGAACGCATCTCATATCGTAGTATGCAGAGTTAGCTTCAAGAATCTCTCTGAAACTTTTGAAGAATATTTCAAGTCCTTCTTTTTGAGCATTTAACATTTCTTTTATATCATCATTATTATGACATTCTTTAGATTTTTCCCTTATTTCTTTGAATGTATTATCGATTTTTTCTTGTTGTATTTTTGCTTTATCATATAAATGAATAGGGTCTTGTTTATCGATTAATTTTACCAGAACGCCTTCTGCCAAAAGATCTGTTTCTTGTTGATATGATTCAACAACCCCTATTTTTAAATAGTCTTTGAAATATCCTAAAGGATTCAGTCTTAGGCAAATCTCTGTGAATTCATTCATGGCATATTCTGTTCTATCGACTACTGCCGAATATCGGTGTTTGCCGTATTTTTTTATTAATTCATCAGCTTTCTCAGATAATATTTTTTCGATAGATATTTTTCTCTCTTTTGTCAAATCATTTAAGTTAATAGAATCATAAGTTATCTCTTCAAGGCTTATTGTTATTAGAAGATTAATGCTTTTGGAATAGAGATTCTTTAAATTTATTTTTTCAGGTTCTTTTTTCACATCTATTATCTTTATATAGTGTTTTTCTTCTGCAAATACTTCTCTTCTTAGCTCGAAAGGATAATTATGAATAGCGCTGCAGAGCGGTGTAATAACCTTTTCAAAATAAGTTTCATCATGTGTGATTTCATGATTTTTCATGAATTCTAATTGAGGCAATCGCTTAATTCCCTAAG